>JBHLND010000276.1:0-4204 GCA_048937485.1 Promethearchaeota archaeon | reverse complement strand
ACCTCCGTTGCATTGATTCTGTTGACCCAGTAATCAACCACTTCCTGCACTGAGGAATCGGGTGTTACTCCCCCCTCTATATTGTCAATCAGGACCGCTGTCTTAGATACTATTGACTTGGTGATATTATCAATGGACAGCACAATCCTAGCATACTGCTTTGCATAATGTCCAGCAGCAAGAATCAGTGAATTGCCAACAGCCGTTACCAGAGGTCCTTCCATATGCCCGCCCAAGAACAACTCGATTCCTAAGTCATCAACGGACGACGCGAGATTAACTAATTCACTAGGTTGAATATGGGTGAGGGCTATGACAATATCAGCTCCTTCGCTTTCTACGTCATCAATGTAGTTTCTGAGAGCTAGTTCATAATCACCAAAATCGTAGTCCTGGTCATATTTGACATAGACACTAGTTATCGTCGTCAGGCCAATGATTCCTACTTTTATGCCTGCATGTTCCTGTACAACATAGGGGACTGTGAAGTTGGCAAGGTTTGTAGTACCTTCATCGTAGATGTTGCAGGCGAGGAGTGGGAAATCCGCGATTTCTTTGTGGTATTCCATCCATTCGTATCCAAAGTCAAACTCGTGATTCCCTATGGCTGCTGCAGAGAAATTCATGGCATTCATTACATCAATTACAGCTTCACCCT
The DNA here is from genome assembly GCA_048937485.1 of Promethearchaeota archaeon. Lineage (GTDB taxonomy): Archaea > Asgardarchaeota > Thorarchaeia > Thorarchaeales > Thorarchaeaceae > SMTZ1-83. Next base: position 3,546 of record JBHLND010000276.1, on the reverse strand, counting down.
TACTTAGAGTGGCTACTGCAGGACCACTGTTATGATCACCGCCAGAAAGAATCAGATAAGAATCATTGTCGTGATGGTAACCTTCCTCTCTGAAATATCCCATATACGTTGCTGCACCACCATAGCCATCGTGTGGCTCCATCCAACCATGGAAGTCATTGAGATACAATAAAGTCAGATTGACAATATCCGGACTGCTTATCTCATGTTCATAGTTCCGATTACCACTTCCCTGAATTATCCCAAGCACATGGCTGGGTTGTGAAACAAAAGAACCATCAATGAATAGGCCATACAGGACCAGAGTCGAGAACAAAAACAGGGCTGGAAGTGTTCTGGATTTTGTTGTAAACAATCGAAACTAACTCCTAATTTTGCAGAGCTGCCCATCAAATTCTCTAGGTTTCTATTATCGGTTTCGGCTGGTTCCTTTGTTGGCCCACTTATCATTCTCAATGGAAGAAATAAAGTGGAGCCCCGGGCGGGATTTGAACCCGCGATCTATTGCTTACGAAGCAATCGCCTTAGCCGCTTGGCCACCGAGGCTCACCTGAAACCCAGTCTAAAGTGAATTGCTATAAAAGCTTGTGATGAGAAATCAACCCGTCCCGATCTACAGCTTACGAAGCTGCCACTTTAGACCACTTAGCAACCGGGGCTAGAGTAAAGGCGATTGCCTTTAGAATTGCTATAAAACTTTATCATGAAACCACAACTTTGTGCATTGGAGGTCTTCTCATGAGAACCGGCGAGATGGGTGAACGCAACTTCCTGAAAAGCATCGAGCACCTAGTTGAAATTGTGGATGGAGCCAAGCTCGGTTTCGATGATGATGCGTCTGATATACCTCTCACAAAGAATCGGCATATTGTGGTGAATGTTGACACTTTCGTTGGGAGGACCGACTGGCTACCTGGAATGAGTGAAGCTCAGGTGGGAAGAAAGACCGCAGTAATGGCACTAAGTGATATAGTCGCCAAAGGAGCACTACCGGCAGCGACCATGCTCTCGCTTTGTGTACCTGAGATGTTTGATGCTATCGCTGCACAAGAGTTGGTGCGGGGATTCTCTCAATACTGCCTGAAATCCGGAGTTTCTTTTATTGGTGGGGATGTTGGAGCAGCCAGTGATGTTGTCCTTACAGGGGTTGCAGTTGGAACAGTTTCTCCTTCTGAGATAGTTGCCAGAAGCGGAGCCCAAGTAGGCGATGTTGTGGCTGTTACTGGATTGTTTGGTCTAACTGCATGTGCCTATGAAATCCTCCTACATAGAAGAAAGGCTGAGGAGAATTTTCGAAGCAGAGCCGTTGCTGCCGCATACAAGCCTGACATTCACTATGGCTTTGTCTCAGCTTTGGCCAAGAAGAAATTGGTTACTGCGTCTATGGACAGCAGTGATGGATTAGGCATCACTCTTCACACTATTGCTGTCCAAAGCGGAGTTTCTATCCTCATTGAAGACCTACCTGTAGCGAAGGGAGTCATGGAATTCTCAAGGAATCTCTACATTCATGAGAGGAAGATGGTGCTGGAAGGCGGAGAAGAGTTTATTCTAGTCCTTACAATTCCAAAAGACTCCTGGGAAGATGCTCTTGAAATTGCAAGAGAGATGCACGTTCCATTAACAAGCATAGGTCAAGTGTGTCAGGGTAAGGGAGTATCTTTAGAGACCGAAGAGGGAATTCTTGAGATTGAGCCTAGGGGATACGACAACTTCAGGGAGTGGGAATGAACTGGACCGGGTTGTGATTGTTGATGGGTATGTGGACGAGCCTACTTGCCTAGGTGTTCCACCCTATATCAGCCCTTATCCCCGATACATTGCGGGTGCAATCTGGACAAAGTCGCCTAAGACTGAGGTAATCTATCAGACAATCGATCAAATTCGCAATATGAGTGACCCGCAAAGAGTCTGGTCTGAGTCTGACATGCTTCTACTAATAGCTGGAATGATTGTTCCAGGAAAATATGTGGGTGGAACTCCTATCTCAGTCAAGGAGGCTCGACATTTCTTCTCGGATAATCGGTTGCTAGATACCCCCAAACTACTGGTTGGGCCATGGGCCCGCTTTGGATGTGGATTAGAGGGCGGACAACTGGCCGTTGGTCCAGAAACACTCTCTCCACCGTTTGATTTCATAGTAACTGGCGACCCCGAGATTGTAGTAGCAGACATGAGTCAAGAAGCCTGGGATCCCTCCTCTGTAGACCTCTCAGCCACTCGTCAAACCGCGAAGGCGATCGAGGAGTTTGCAGTTCGAGGGGCAAATCTAATCCGTCAACATCCAGGATTTCAGACTGGACACATGATTTGTGAAATCGAAACCTATCGGGGATGCCCTCGATATGTTTCAGGAGGCTGTTCTTTCTGTATTGAGCCTCTATATGGTCACCCGCTGCAAAGAGATGCCATTGATATTGCCAATGAAATTAGATCGCTATACGAAAATGGAGTTCGCGCATTTAGAGTTGGCAATCAAGCAGATCTCTTCACCTATGGGTCAGATGAGATTGGAGAAGAGGAATTTCCCCGCCCTAATCCCAAGGCACTGGAAGACCTCTTCTCAAAGATACGAATATCTGCTCCAGATCTTGATGTTCTTCATATTGATAATGTGAACCCAGGAACAATAGCCCGCCACCCTCATGAGAGTAAACTAGCAGCAAAGGCGATCATTAAATATCATACCAGCGGGGATGTTGCAGCCTTTGGCGTTGAGTCTCTTGATCCTGAAGTAGCTAGACTAAACAACTTGAAGGCTGATGAGGAGCAGGTCTTGCAGGCTGTCCGTCTTCTCAATGAAGTTGGAGGAATCAGGTCTCCCGGAGGTCTCCCTCACCTTCTGCCAGGAATAAACCTCCTCTATGGTCTTCCTGGAGAGAGTAGCAAGACATTGGAGTATAATTTCGCATTCCTGAAACGACTCCTCAGTGAAAATCTCCTTGTGCGCCGCATAAACATTAGACAGGTCATCGGATTTCCCGGAACGCGTACTGGCTCAAAGAAGAAACCTGCAATAAAACGAAACGAGTTTTTCCAACACAAAAAGACTGTTCGCGAAAGAATCGATGTAGAGATGATTCGTCGAGTTGCGCCTTCTGGAACCATCATTGGCCAAGTCTTTGAGGAGTATGCAGAAGGAAACTATACGCTCCTGCGGCCGCTGGGAACCTATCCTCTCCTCTGCTATTTGCCCAATGGTCAATCATTGGGAGATGACAGGAACGTGTTTGTGGTTGACCATGGCCCTAGGTCTCTTACTGTGCTTCCTTTTCCACTCAGACCAAGGCTTGCTTCACTATCTCAATGGAAGGCGATTCCTGGTTTTGGTGCCAAACGTGCAGCTCGCCTGAAAGCAGCCGCCTCGATTCAAAACGCACAGCATCTCTCAGAGCTGGCGGATCTAGAACTCCCAGAATGGCTGCTTTCTGCAATTGACTTCAACTAGTCCAACAATAAGAGGGATTAATGGCGGGCCCGGCCGGATTTGAACCGGCGACCTCTAACTTAGAAGGCTAGCGCCCTATTTGCTCCCAGACAGGAGAA
>JBHLND010000275.1:0-4214 GCA_048937485.1 Promethearchaeota archaeon | reverse complement strand
AATCAAGCGGCACGTTTGTCTTTGGCCAGCGGGTCATGACAAGCTCATAATTGCCTCCCTGCACCATCACGGTACGCTCCCCGATGCCCATCTCATGCTTGGAAATCTCCCATGCGGGCTTGATGATGTCGTCCCATGTTTCCCCACCGTATGCGACCACGGTTTTGTAGTGTGGATGAGGCACCATCTTGATGGCACATTTTGTGATGACCCCCATGGAGCCTTGAGAACCTAGGAACAGACCATCAGGATTTGGGCCTACGCCCCATCTATAGTAAGGCTTTGCACCCGGTAGAGCCCAGCTCCCGGTGTGGAAGATCTCGCCAGTAGGTAGTACAATCTCCATTCCCATAATCATGTCCGCCTGAGGACCGTAGACGCCGGTCACAAGAGAAAAGCCTCGCTCAATGGCATCGCCCAGGACAGTCGCAGCAGGCGGTGCTCCGTCGGGAATTGGAGGCGCCCAGTCAGGGTATTTCGTCTTGAAGATCCTCCAGGCATCACCGGATTTGAGACCGGGTTCGACGATCATGACACGGTTCTCAGTATCAACCTCCATACCGTCCATTCTGGTCATGTCCATCAGGATGCCTCCGGGCTCAATAGCCGGGAGTGCAAATCCTCCACTGAGGCCGCCCGCAGCTGGCGTAACAGGGCTTAGGTTCTCATTTGCGACGATTAGAACCTTAGACACCTCTTCCGCATTGGCGGGTCTTATAACGACCTCAGGCACCACGGCCTCGAGACCCATGATGCCCTTTGCCATGTATGAGTGACGAAGTGGTTCGCTCGTTGTGACGTATTGGTCGCCACAGATAGCAGTGAGCTTCTGAACAACTTCATCGGTGACCTTGTTGTAGTTACTCACTCGATAATCCTCCGTTTTCGGTGTATATGACCGAATCGTGACTTGTCGACAGCGGTACCTCGCTGGAAGTCACCCTCATAAATAGGCATCGCATGATTCAAAACCCAGCAAACCAAATGGATTGTCCTAGTGAGGTGATTGAAATTGGATGCCAAGATTCTATATCATCAACTGGATTCTGACTTTGAGCTAGACAAACGAGAGGAAGGAGAATGGGGCAACTTTGACCTAGGCAACTACGTGGCAGAAAATGTTGGCAAGAAGCCAAAGGGTCTCATCTTGGACAATGCAGAGTCAATAGCTAAGGTCTATACGGCGGTCTTCCCAAGTGAGAAGGTTCTGGAAAGAATCATCTGCTCAAACGAACGTGACATACTCCTGTTCACACATCACCCAATGATCTGGGCTCCTGCACCTGACAGGCGGCCGTTCAGAAACATACCATCTGAATTTCTAGGTCCGCTGCGGCAGCAAAGAGTGGCCTACTATGCTATTCACATACCACTCGATGCGGTTGGACCCTATAGTACAGGGGTTTCTCTTGCCAAGGCACTCGGAATCAACCCTGAACGATATTTCTTCGAATACGGTGGTGTCGAGGTCGGTGTGATTGGTTCGATTGACTTGACTAGTTTATCAGAACTAGCTAAGAGAGTTCACCATGCCGTAGGTCATGAAGTGAAGGTATGGAATTACGGATCTGAAGTCATTAGAGATTCTAGGGTCGCCGTCGTCGGGGGCGGAGGCGGCGAGCCAGACATTGCATCCTCAATAGCTGACTTGGAATTGAACACATATGTCACCGGCGTAACAAAGATTTTTGAAACCTATGAGCCATCAGCTCGATTTCATGACGTCTGCGAGGACAATGAGATCAATGTGATTGGTGCAACTCACTACTCCACCGAGAAGTTTGCATGCATTGCAATGGTGAAATACTTTGAGGAATTGGGTGTTCCCTCCGAGTTCATTGAGGATGAACCTTTGCTTTCAGACATGGAGTAGCAATGACGTCTTCCATTGATGGCTAGCTGTCGTCTGCATTTGGTGGCAAAAGCTCCTCAAGCTGCTCTTTGGAGAGTTTCCTGAGTTCATCCATTCCCATTAGTTCCTTGAGCTCGTCAGGTATCATCTCTATAATTTCAGCCCTTGTTAGGCGGGTTTTGGTCTTGGATTTGGACGCGGATTCCATTGTGTCGCCCTTGTCCTCCGGAGCGGGTTCTTCCATTGTTTCGATGATTTCATCCGCATCATCATCCAGTAGAGGTGCAATCTCTGTCTTTTCATCAGCAATTCTTGAGAGATCTCTATCAGCAATCCTTCTACTCTTCATTGCTACTGATGCTCTTGATAGTCCCTTAGCCATCTTTGACGAGGCATAGGGAATCACAAGCAGAAATAGAACGGGCATTAGGACAATAACCCCCAACGAATAACTTCTAAGAAAGTCCATTGTGAGAACTGTGGTTCCAGCCAGAACAACCAGAAACATGAAGAATTTCATCCGGATGGATGAGCCCAAGTTTTCGACAAGATCCACGCATTCTTGCTCTACGACAATTGGTGGAGTTCCTAGGACTGCCATCTCACTGATTCGAGAAAGTCCTTTTCTTATCTCTCTGTAGAGATTCAATACAACTATCACAATCGAGGAGATGTAGGCTGCAAATATGGTCATCATTATGGTTGGTACCCGAAGTTCACCTAGGTGAAATACATTATCCAACACGTAGAACTTCAGCCACTCAATATGTTGACCCCAGTCGAATATTTGCACAATGACAATTGGTACGAATATCAGATGCCATAGTCCAAGTACCATCCTTCTCTTGTCTATCTTTTGAATAGCCAATATTGATGATGATGCATCTCGGTAGAGCCAGATTCCGTACAGAATTAATGAGATTCCAAGGACCAATATGCTTTCAGCAACAGCTAAGCCGTATTGGCCTGTCCCTGCAGATACATATGAATGGGCAATTGTTAGTCCGGCGAGGCCCACAACTCCAATGTATAGATAATCCAGTTTACGTAATCCACGAAGAAGATTCTCTTGCGATCCCTTAGTCAATGACAAGCCGGATGATATTCTGAAATATACTAGAAGTCCAATGAGACTGATTAGGAATGAGATTATTAGAAGCGGGCCAAATGAATCCAGGCTCAGTTCTATCTGAGGCACAGCTACGATTACTGGTACTATTGACAGGATTTGGGCGGCGAATGGGACACACCTGACTCCTTCCGCTTCAACTATAATCTCCTCATCCCCATAGCCTTGGGACGCCACAACATAGCTGGCGAAGTATGTTCCGCTCTGACCAGTTTCCACAGGAGTTTGAGTTCTGCCTTGGAAGGTTATAGTGATATTCAGGCCAGATACTGGGTTGCCGTACTTGTCCGTTACATCGATAGTAATGTTAAGCAGCTGGCCTTGTTGAGGCTCTTCAGGCATAAACTCAATGTGGAATTGTAACTCGGCAAGAACTTCCAAACTGCCCCTAACAGTTGATTCCCGTGCCAGGAATGGGTGGCTAATTGACAGTGTGTAGCTGTAGTTCCCGGCAGCCCAACCTGCTGTAGACACCATTCTCGTGTAGGTGCCATTGCCATGGTCTTCCAAAACAAAGAACGAATCGTGTATGAGCACTGAAACAGAACCGCTATTCATTACATTGTCAAGCATATCCTTGAGCTCGACCTTGAATAGAATCGAATCTGTACCCTGTACGAGAGATGAGTCCACCAATGGCGAAAGCACCGTGGCGTTAACTTCGCTTTTTACATCGATCAGGAGAGTCGTTGAGCTGGTGGGAATGTGTGGACCTGAGATTGTAACATTGAGGACGTACGAACCAGGAATCATTTGGGGAATGAAGGTCCAAATCAGTTTGAAATAGTTGGAGCTTCCAGAAACGCTGTATTGTCCTCCAAAGTCGAGCAGGTAGTCGTATCCGCCTATGGGATTTCCGTTTTGGTCCTCCACAGCAATTTCAAAAGTAGCGTTCACATAGTTCAACACAACTGAGGGATCCGTATCAACTCTTACAACAGCATCTCCTATAATATCGAAACCAACTGTTAGCTGCTGTGTTTCCATGAACGCTCCGGAAACTGTAATCTGTGCACTGTACTCACCGAGCGGGAGAGTAGAAGTCGCGACAATGATTTCATAGATGCCCTCACTGGTTTCTGTAAAGGGGTAGGTTGTGCCATGTAGGAATAAGGTGACAGTCGCTCCAGTGATGTAGGATGTTTCGTTGTCTCGCACATGAACTTCGAAATTGATGTTGTCACCCTGCGCGAATACAGAACCTGACAAGGGCGCCTCGATACGAGCTGCAAC
>JBHLND010000024.1:0-17864 GCA_048937485.1 Promethearchaeota archaeon | reverse complement strand
GCTGGCCGGAGCAGCTCTGGATGTATTTGAAGCTAGCCGGAGCTGATGTCAATATGATGACATACTATGGCATCGGTAGTACAGAGTAGCCTATTCTGTAAGAGTCGGGCTGGCAAGGTCCTCCTGCAATACTCTCTCAAGAACAGCTACTAGGAAGTCAGCATTATCAGTAGAGAACACCAGAGGCGGCTTAATCTTTAACACATTATTGAATACGCCATCCGTACTTAGTAACACGCCGAGCTCTCTCATTCTATTGACAACATAGGCAGCTTGTATGGTTGCGGGCGTCAGAGTTTCATGATCCAATACAAGCTCAACGCCAATGAAGAGACCTGTTCCCCTCACGTTTCCAATGAGAGGGTACTGCTCTTGCAGGTCTTTGAGTTTGCTCAGAAGGTAGGCCCCAACCTCTTGAGCGTTCTCTTGAAGCTCTTCCGCCTCAATAACATCAAGAACAGCCATCCCTGCTGCGCATGATACCGGATTGCCACCAGTTGTACTGAAGAATTCCATACCAGTTACAAAGGATTCAGCAATCTCAGGTGTAGTAATCACAGCAGCTAGCGGATGTCCATTGCCAATTGGCTTGCCAAGGGTGACAATATCTGGCACAACCCCTTGAGTTTCAAATCCCCAAAAGTGAGAACCTACTCGGCCAAATCCAACTTGGACTTCATCCACTATGCAAACTCCGCCAACTTTTCGGACGTGCGCAAATGCCTCCTTTAGATAGTTCTTTGGAAAGATGATTTGACCTCCGCACCCCATCAGAGATTCGCAGATGAAGCCTGCAATACCCCTTCCGCTGGTCTGGCGTTCAATAATCTCAAGCAAATCATTTGCATACTTCTTGCCAGCTTCTCGATCCTCGAATTTGTATTCACCTCTATAGCAATCTGGCATTCGAACCTTGTGTACATAAGGAGGCGGGCCTTTTCCTCCAGGACCATCATGTTTGTAGGAGCTGATGTCGATGAGAGCGGCAGTGTTTCCATGATAGGCTCCATCAATCACAATGAAGTCCTCCTTCCCTGTATGTGTCTTTGCCAACCTAAGCGCTAGTTCATTTGCCTCACTTCCGCTATTGACAAAGAAACAGACCTTCAATGGCTTTGGCATCTTATCTGATAGGCGCTTGGCATACTCGACAAGGGTCTCGTGAAGATAGCGGGTATTTGTGTTGAGCACTGCAGCCTGTTTCGAGATGGATTCAACTACATGAGGATGGGAATGACCAACGTGAGGAACATTGTTTCTTGCATCGAGGTATGCCCGCCCATCATCGTCATACAGATACTGCATGTACCCCCGAACTATTTTCAGTGGATTCTTGTAGGATATGCTTAGAGTTTCGCTCAGGTATTCCTCACGTATTCCTAGGATTTCCTCCTTGGTCATGCTTCTGACATTCAGTTCCGTATCCTTTAAACCAAGAATCAAATTCGGGTCTGGGCAAATGCTGAGCCAGACATCTCGGTCACTAGGCCTTGCCACGCCCGGATAGTCTCCTTGCCAATCAAAGATATCGGAAATCACCTGAAAATGCAGGTGAGATGGCCAGCCTCCATTAGTTGGATATGTGCCAACCCGGCCTATTACATCCCCCTGTTTCACAACCATTCCTGAGTATATACCCTCCAGTGAATCCTCACTCAGATGAGCGTAGAGTGTGTAGAACTTCAGTTCAGGAACACTAACATTATGCTCCAAAATGATTGTTGGCCCATTGTCATACGGGCCTGGAACATTACCAACACTGTGGACTGCTCCATCTAAGGGAGCGAGAACTGCTTTATCCGAATCAACAAAGAGGTCAATGGCGAGGTGAACAGTTCTTGTTTCTGGCAGTGAGTTGGAAGGCATTTTGTAGATGTCACTGGCGTACATCAACCGAGCTTCGTTGTATCTGCCAATCAGATACTCAGAACCACTGTTTCTCCTAGCATCATCCAGAAGTCTAGTGAAACGATCAATATCAGTTAGGACTCCAAGGTCACCAACTTGAAGACTGCCAATACTCAGGTCAAAGATAGAATGAGAGGCTTCGGCAAGGTCGAATTCGACAATCCGACCCAGTTTCTTTCTGTTCTTCTTAAGCCAAGAGGATACTGCGGCTCCATTTGGGCAAGGTTCCAATCCACAAGCTTTTCGAATCACATAGGATGCATATCTTGGATGAATACCTCTAAGTCTCTGTAGCGTTTCCCAAGCTGAAACCTCACTAATCACCAGATACTCGCTTTCGGGCTCGAGCGTCTTTTGGTAGGCACTTACACACACTGATGTCGTGAGGCGAACACAAACAAGATAGAAGACGATATCAATCTCCTCGTCGGTAAGTGGAAAAACCGAGTAGTAACCACCAATTATTTGAGCTGCAGCAGCAAGCGGGTCTTCTTTTCCAAGGATTGCATAGGCAGTTGCGATTGCTATTTCGAACACAGTACAGGAATTGACCATATCTCCAAAATCAAGGATTCCAAACCTTCTCTCATGATCCGAGTGAGCTTCGTGAACAAGGATGTTGTGGTCGTTCCCATCATTATGAATGACACTGGTCCTAAGATCACGAATTATTGGTACAACATTATTGTCAAACTCCTTGTAGAAGTGCTTCACGAGTTCCTTCTGCGCCGCGTCTTCAATGTGGTCTATGTATCTATGAATGACTGCACCCGCGTTCTTCATATCCCAATAGAAATCGCGTGATGCACCGGGGTGAGTAAAGTCGGCCAGTAGTAGACTTAGATTACCCATGAATCTGCCTAAATCAAAGAGTAACTGCGGGGGGTGGGGATTGGTCTTTCCAAGAACTCGTCCAGGCAAGAAGCCCAAAAGGCGGACAAAGTGCTCATGACCTTCTGATTCCTTCGTCGTTGAGATATACTCATCCTCTTTGTTTGGTATCACCCACGGACAGATGGCGAATTCCTGTTCTTTGGAAAGATGTTGCATGGCTGCATTCTGGAACTCAAGAACCTCCCACATTTCCGAAGCGGCAGAAATCTTCAGGACATATTCCTCTCCCGAATCAGTCTTCACATGGAAATTCCGGTCTCGCTCACTTGGCAGTTCACTGAATACTCCTGATAATCCATAGAGCCTTCCTGCAATCTCTGATGCATCATCAATTGTGAACGGTGGTCGACTCTCATCTCTTCCAGACAAGGATGGCAGCCTCCTCTTATCATACTAATCACCGGCAGGCACACTAAACTCTGTCGGAAGACAGCCCAGACAACTGAATCGATTTAGCAGCACACATTCATAGAGATATCCATATTATTAAATCAGATACTAGGGAGGGGTTTTCCATGAAAGAGGAGTGCATTGAAGAGGTAACAATTACTGTGTTTCCTCCAATGGAAGGAATTGGCATCATTGAGGAAGACCCAGTTGAGGCTGAAGAAGATGCCTGTGGGGACCCAACTCCCGGGGCGTTGAGGGTTGATGCTACAGAGGAAGATACTGTGGTAATAACACTCGGCTCAAAGGACCCCATGGAGAAGATCAATCAGGCGATAAAAGCAGCCCAAGAGAAGTATGGAAATAGCATTTGTGTACGGAGGGCCGATTATACCTCCAGAGAGGGTATTGAAGATGCCATTGAGTGGCTTAATTCTGCCCTCAGAGGAAGCGGTGACAAGACTGTGTTGGATGAGCGAAAGTTTTCAGAAATGATAGGAGCTTCAGCTCCGATAATCACTATTAATAATCGGCTATCCTTTGTTGGCAATTTTCCAACAATACCACAGTTTCTCTCACGAGTTGGTGCTGCGCTCAGAATAGCTCAAGAGTCATAGATTTCGAAAAAAAAAGTGATAGGTCTCGCCTCAACGAGGCCAATACATTGAGGGAGACCCATGATGAAAGGAGTATGTGATTACACGGCCTCTTCTCGCACTATCTCCTTGCTTCTTATGGCTGAAAAACTGGAATCTTGAGCGAGCTCCCCATCCATCAGCGCACCATAGGCACCCATGTCAAAATGCCCATGACCAGAGAGGTTGAACACGATGACTCGTTCCTCTCCTGCCTTCTTTGCTTGACGTGCTGCATCTATAGCGGCTTTAACTGCATGTGCGGACTCTGGAGCAGGAATCACACCTTCCGCCTTTGCAAAGACAAGTGCGGACTCCAGAACCTCAATCTGATCATAAGCTACTGCTTGTATACGTCCCTCATTAAGAAGAGCACTTATGCTGGGAGCAACTCCATGGTACCTCAATCCACCAGCATGAATTGGTGGAGGAGTAAAGTCCTTGCCGAGGCTATGCATTTTAACCATCGGCGTCATTCCTGCAGTATCTCCAAAGTCGTATTTGTATTCACCTTTGGTCATTGATGGGCAAGCTGTCGGTTCAGCACCTATGAATTCGGTGGAAGCATATCGGTCATCGGCAATGAAAGGATAGGAGATTCCAGCGAAATTGCTGCCGCCCCCAACGCAGCCAATGATTGTATCAGGCATCGCATCGTCCTTTTCAAGCTGGATAATCGTTTCCTGTCCGATTACTGACTGATGCAGCAAAACGTGATTCAAGACTGAACCTATCGTATACTTCGTGTCATCATTGGTTAATGTATCTTCAAGCGCCTCGCTTATCGCAATGCCAAGCGTCCCTGGATGATCTTCTCTTTCAGCATTGATCTTTCGGCCAAACTCAGTTCTATCAGAGGGGCTTGGTACTATCTCAGCACCATAGGACCGCATCAGAGTGCCACGGTATGCCTTCTGCTGATAGCTTACTCGAACCATGTACACCATTGCCTTCAATCCGAAATGTGCACAAGACAGGGCTACGGCACTTCCCCACTGACCAGCACCAGTTTCGGTTGCCAGTCTCGCAACTCCCTCGTTTCGCGCATAGTATGCCTGCGCTATGGCTGTGTTGAGTTTGTGACTCCCTGTCGGGGACGCATCCTCACGTTTGTAGTAGACACGAGCTGGAGTATTCAATACCTCCTCAAGCCCAGTTGCTCTTTGGAGGGGGGTCGGGCGGCCATACCTCATGTAGGCCTCTCGGACTTCCTCAGGTATTGGCACCAGTTTATCCATCATCACTTCCTGCTTCACACACTCAGCTGCGAATATTGCCATCAGGGCATCCGGACCGACAGGCTCTCCGGTCCTTGGATCAAGGGGAGGGGCCAGGGGCTTTTTGAGGTGAGGCAAGATGTTGACGTAATGTGTAGGCACTTCATCTAAATCTAATAGAATTCTACTTTTTTTTCTAGTCAACTCTATACTCTCCATAATTGGTTAAGTCAAATGGCCCTTTCCTCAGACAAGGACAGGAAGTCTGCGGACTGTGTCGTAATAGGACTGAGCCAGCAAATCCCAGAAAACAAGTCGGTGCTAGTGCTGAGTGTGCTACATATGGAATTCTTGCAAAGTGGGCCTCTCTCGGCCCGCGCTCCATTGGCAGTAACGCACGCTCATCATTTCACATCCCATGGAAAGGGTTATCCATCGCGTACAACATCCCTATTTAAAGTTGACCGTTAGTGTGCATTGTTGACCATTTGTGTACATTGATGTACGAAGTGGGCTGAATGACCGGGATACATTCGAGTGATAATCTCTCCCTCAGATGAAGGGGAACCTGCTTGATGTGATTGTCAAGGTTCCATCCAAATTCATTGCTGCGGGAACGGAAGCAGTTGAATGAATCCATATTGTGCAGCCATTGGGCGAATAAAGCCAAGTTGTTTCATGGAGTCCAGCTGTCGAACTCGAAAGTGAGCCGACGGGATTTCCATCCGAATCATGTACACTCAGAGTCCAAGGATGTGATGCGTCAGTAACCTCAAATGTAACGCGCACTCCTGTGTGAAATGGGCCATATGTTGCTGATGTCTGATAATCCAAAGATAATGTCATACTTCCGCTCAGAACGATTGGAAGAGAAAAGCTGTGGGGAGTAGCCATTCCCAAATAGAAGGATAGACCACTAAAGATTGCGACCACAGCAATTGCTGCGATGATTATCTTCGGATTTCCCCGAATCTTTGAGTCCTGTTTCCTCTTCTTGCTCATCGCCATGCCTCCTAACTGTGATAACAATAAAGCTGCCCCCCTAATTAGTTGTTTGAAACGAAAGGAAAACCATGAGAGTCTTGTAGTCCTTGGATGTGTTAGATACCTCTTAGCATCATTGTATCAAGGTATGAATCCATCGCAAACATGGTCAGGGTTCGCTCAACAGCGGGCATCTCACGTAGAGTATCGACAATGAAACTGTTCATCTCTTGAACATCTCTTGTTCTTACTTTTAGAAGCACATCGAACTCACCACTGAGAACATGGACTTCTTGAACGAGTGGATGCTGCGCAATTTCCTCGCAAAACTCCCTCTGTGAGATCACACCTTTTCGTCCGGGAACGCGGTAACGCACTGTGACTAGGATGATTCCCATTGTGGGCCGTCCAAGCTTCACTGGATCAAGAACTGCGGTATATTGATGGATAATGCCTTCCTTCCTTAGACGCTTCATCCGAGCATGAACTGTAGAAACGCCCTTGTCCACCTCTTTGGCTATGTTAGCAAGACTCATCCTACCATCACGTTGAAGGATTTCAAGTATACGTATATCGGTTTTATCCAGTTTTACCGAAGATTCTTCAGCCATGAATATATTTTGTAGAAATAAACTGAAATAGCTTCCGTTATTTGCAGCATAATCTTATACTTACTTTCTTGCAGACTTAACGCTAAGAAAAAAGAGGTGAATATGGATTACAGAACATCGACAGCCTGAATTTCTCAGGTTAATCTTCAGCTCAATCACAGGTAAGACCCATAGTGTCGAGGTTGGACAGGACGGCATCGATGATGCTCTTCAAAACGGAGTCTATTTCGATGGCTCTTCAGTGAAGGGGTATGCAGCGGTCAATTCGAGCGACCTTCTATTGAAGCCAATCTCAAGCGACATTACACCTCTGCCATGGACACCCAACGTGGCTGTGATGCCCTGTGGCGTGTATGATGCTTCAGGACGTCCTCATTCCGGAGACCCGAGGAGTGTCCTCGGAGTTGTTGCAGAAAAGGCCAGGGCAATGGAAATGAAGCTTGTCGCAGGAAGTGAGCTCGAGTTCTTTCTTGTTCGCACACTCCATGGCAAAAGCATAGAGCCTGCTGATCGTGGAGGCTACTTCGCAACAGCACCCTCTGATGGAGCACTCGCGTTGAGAAGAAAAATAGTCACATCCCTGAAGGCTCTGGGCATTTCAGCCACGACCCACCATCATGAAGTGGCTCCCGGGCAGCATGAGATAGGCTTGCGTCACATGGAAGTGATGACTGCCGCGGATCATGTTGTGGTTTCCAAGCTTGCGATTGCAGAGCTGGCTGCTACAGAAGGACTAACCGCCACCTTCATGCCGAAACCATTCTCAGGCACAAATGGCAGTGGGATGCACATTCATCTAAGTCTCTGGGATACCGATATGGAAGATAACCTCTTTGCGAGGAATTACCCAGGAGAACTTTCTGAAATTGCCAAGCACTTTGTTGCAGGCCTCTTGGACCATGCAGGAGCTCTGGCAGCAATTGTAGCGCCGACGGTGAACTCATTCAAGAGGCTGAAACCGGGCTATGAGGCACCAACACGTATTGCGTGGGGCCCATTGAACAGGACGACAATGATTAGAGTTCCATTGTATAATGGGTCTAAGGCTAAGGCACGAGTTGAGTTTCGATGCCCCGACCCCTCATGTGGTCCCCATCTGGCAATGGCAGCCGTTCTAGCTGCAGGTTTGGACGGAATTGAGAAGTCCTTAGTTCCACCAGCACCCACAACAGAAGATCTATTCGAATCATCGACTGAAACTGCATCCTTGCCTAGTACCTTGGGTGAGGCTCTTGACAAGTTTTCCAAAGATACAGTCTTGCGTTCAGCCCTGGGTTCTGAACTCGTTGACAAGTATGTCGCCTTGCGAGAAGCAGAATGGGCCGAGTATCTAGAGCTACATGCGAGCCCAAGCCCGTCAGAAGTGACGGATTGGGAGATAGCTAGGTACCTCCTAGCAAACTAGTAGCAATCCAAAAGACTTCTTAGACGGATTTCCAGGAAATAGTCAGAGGTGTGGTACAATGCCCGCATACGAAAGTGTAGAGCAATTCCAGAAGATCTTCAGCGAGTTTTGGAATAGAGCGTTAGAGGTCACTGAAGTAGTAGACAAGATTCGGAAGGAGAAGATCATTGTTCGATTTGACATTGAAGAACCCGACCTAAAATTCTGGCTGAATTTTCGTGACCCAGGACCAGATGGCACAATAGGAACTCTGTCATGGGATTCTGGAGAGGAACCAACCGTAGCAGTATGGTCTAAATCCGAAACCACCAACAAGTTCTGGCAGGGAAAACTTAGCACTGCTGCTGCAGTGGCAAAGGGACAAGTCAAGATATCTGGCTCGGCCATGAAAGCGATTTCACTTGCATCCAAGATTAAGCCACTATTCACCGTATACCGCGACGTCTTGAAAGACATGGGCATGGATGAGTACATTATAGAATAGACCCGTGGCCACCGCAAATTCGTTGACAGACACTAAAATATAAAAGGAAAATGCGCGGAGCTTTCCTCAAGATAATTCACCATAGTTAATACTGAAAGTAGGTGAAGACATAATGGCAGAAGCAATAACCAAAGACATGACAATCGCAGAAGTAGTCATGAAGTGGCCAGAAACCGCTGGCACGTTCATGGAGTGGGGTCTTCATTGTTACGGCTGTGCAGTTGCTAGGTTTGAGAACATCGAGCAGGGTGCACAGGCCCATGGCATCGACCCAGACAAACTAGTTGAAGCTCTCAACCAGACTGTTGAGAAGAAACACTAAACTTGTTCTTGCGACCAAATTGGGGGATTTGTCCCCCGTTCACTCGCTTTCATTTTCATCAGGCTTAGTGGAAACCAAATCCGATTCTCTCAACAAGATGCCCTCTTGCTCTTTGCCTTTGCTCCCAAAGCAATGGTGTACAGCAAGTAGATTCCGAATACAGCAATCAGGAGCGCCATGAGCTGTGGGTATATGGAATAGGTCGGCGTAATGGTTGACACCCAGTAAAAGAAAATGGAAACTAGAAGAGTAACGGGCCCAAGGCATGCATTCCATCTCATATTCTCCGTCGACCTGCATTCAAGGGAGCAATATGGCCGCATTGAGCCATCAAAATACCAATCAGCTACTTCTTCTTTGCCGCACCAAACACAATGGTAGGGCCAGCTTGGCGAATCATCAAGAGGATCAACATATTTGTCTCTTAGATGTTGGTAACGGCGACCAACTCTCACGAGAAAAAGGGAGTAGGAGCCAATGGATAGGAAGAGTGCGGGAATCAGAAGAAGAGCTGCTATTTCAGCAGCAGATTCATCAATGAACGCCGCATAAAGAATTGAAATCACTCCTACAATTAGATAGAAACGAGCATTGCGTGCGTTTTTCTTCATCTCCGCAGCTGCAGTGCACTCTGGAGAGCAGTATCGAACTCGCATATAGACAACCGGTCCGTCTGGCCTTCTGCCACACCAACCACATCTAATATCAGTTCCAGCATGCTCACTAGATTCACGCCAGCTCAATCACATGACACCTGATTTAGTACGGCATTACTCGGATTAAAGCAGTTCTATTCTTCCGAGGGACTAGTGCGCCCGTAGAGGCGTCCTGTTTCGTCCTCAGTCATCTCAAAGCTAAACTCCTCACTTGGGAATTTGCCCTCACGTACCTCGACCGAGTATTCCTTGACAGCATTCTCAATGACTTCTCGGATGTTTGCATAGCGCTTGACAAACTTTGGCTTAAAGTCCTGAAACAATCCCAGCATATCATGAAGAACAAGTACTTGTCCATCGCAATGTGGACCTGCACCAATGCCAATAGTGGGGATGCCAACAGACTCAGTTATCTTCTTGGCGGTGTCAGATGGAACGAGCTCAACTACAATAGAGAAAGCCCCAGCTTCTTCCAATTGCGTTGCTTGTTTGATGAGTTTCTCAGCAGTCTCCGCAGTCTTCCCCTGAATTCGGTAGCCGCCAAACTCGAAGATCGACTGGGGAGTCAGGCCTATGTGACCCATTACAGGGATGCCAGAATCAACAACTGCACGAACGATATCTACAGCCCTTCCTGCACCCTCAATCTTGACAGCCTCAGAACCGCCTTCCTGCAGCATCAGAGCGCAATTCTCTAGAGCCTGTTCTTCACTGACCTTATAGCTCATGAATGGCATGTCACCAACAATCAGAGCGTTTGGTCTGGCTCTGGCCACAGCTGCTGAGTGATGGATAACATCATCCAAGGTCACAGGAACAGTGCTTTCATACCCCAAAAGCGTATTGCCAACTGAGTCGCCAACGAGTATCATGTCAACCCCACATTCGCTGAGAATCCGGGCAGAAGGTGCATCATAGGCTGTAAGCATCACAATCTTCTTGCCCTTCTTCTTCATCAGTCGAATTCGATGAGTAGTCATTCGAGCCAACGTAGTTCTCCGTTTCTTGTTGATGAAATCGAATATATATACAGTTCCCAAGACGAACTCATAATGTATATACAAAGCATGTATTGAGTGCTACAGCGTGATGTCCCTCTTTCTCAGATACCTCTTGTATAGCTCCATTCCGCCTATGGCGGGTAGAGAACACAGTATGCAGATGAACCAGTCATAGAGTGTAAGAGGAATGAAGAAGAAATGGAAATTCACCATGTCTAGAATCTCCTGTGCTAATGGAACATACATCAACAGGTAGTGAGCTAAGTATATGAGGCCCAGTAGCGGGACAAATCTGATTGTCCCCGGCTCGCGGAGACTCTTTGAAAGTGGCATGTTGATACGCCGAATGCTCAAGACCATTATGCTTTCCACAAGCAGAATGACAGTAAGTAGCATGACAACTGCTTTTACCCGACTATCAATAGCAAAGAGCGCATCAGTTCTGGGATCAATACCGTTCCAAGTAGCGTAGAAACCACCATAGTTCTCCTCAAACATTGGCACAATTCCGAGCCATCCAGTGACTGTTAAATAGAATACAATTGTGGCTCCAATGGCCATTAGAATGACATTAAGTCCCATGAACCTCGCCATTGGTCGTGTGATTATCTCTTCGCTATCACGGGGCTTTTCCTCCATTGCCCTAGGTGACACTTTGTCAAAGACAAGAGCCAAGCCAGGGAAAGAGTGAGTTGTAACTACTAGGTAGATACTCTGCCAAGTAGCGAGTAAGTCGTATGGTAAAATGAAGAGCGCACCAAAGAAGAGGATGCTTTCAAACAGATTAATGGCGATGTAGAAGTAGATCATGACCCTAATCTTGGAGAAGAGACCTCGGCCTTCATGAACGCCTGCCACTATAGACGCGAAGCTGTCATCTGTAATAACAAGGTCAGCGGCTTCCTTTGCGACATCAGTGCCGGTGATTCCCATGGCAATTCCAGCATCACTCATGGCTAGAGCCAATGCATCGTTCACGCCATCGCCAGTCATTGCAACTACTTTGCGTTGGTCCTGATATCGCTCAACAATAACCTGCTTGTGATCTGGATTCACCCGCGCAAAGACATTCACGTTGGCAAAGTCCGGTTCACTCACATCATAAATGTCAGATCCCTCAACAGCGAGTGAGTGGCGATGGAAGATTCCCAAGTCCTCTGCAATTGTCTTTGCGGTCGCTGAGGCGTCACCAGTAATCATTACTACGTTGATACCAGCACTATGGCAAGCTTTGACTGCATCCTTTACTCCTTCACGAGGCGGGTCCACAATGCAGGCAAATCCGAGATAGGTTAGCTTTGTTTCAGCCTCATCGCGTGCGGTGTCTCTCTTGGGGAGCGACTTCATCTGTTTAAGGGCGAGCGAGATAACACGGTATCCCTTTGCTGCATATCCGTTTGTCAATTCGCGAATATTTTGTGCAGTCTTATCAGTCAGATTCGCAGTTTTACCGCCATTGCCAATCTTCGTACACCTGGGCAGAAGGATTTCTGTTGCGCCCTTCACGAAGGATACAAACTGGTCGCCATCTTGACACATCTTGGACATGCGTTTGAGCTCGGACTCGAATGGGAATTCCTCGACTACCTTGTAGCGCTCTTTGACAAGGGACTCATCAATTCTGGTCTTTCTAAAGAATGTCAGAAGAGCTGCATCTGTAGGATCACCCAGTGGTTGATGGACGATTCCCTGATCAGGAATCTCTCGAATCGCAATCTCTGCATCATTATTGATTCCTGCACAGAGTGCGAAACGGTACAGGTTATTCCAAGCGGCAATATCTGTGACAAGAGACTGCTCGGCAGCGTTGGTTTGCTCCGACGCGGATGATGCCCTAAGCTTGTAGATATCACCCTCAGGATTGTATCCGTCACCCGTGACGGTGTAAAGATTCTCAGTGTCCCAGACATATTTCACGGTCATTTGGTTTCGTGTCATTGTTCCAGTCTTGTCGCTGCATATAACACTCACACGACCAAGACTCTCTACTGCAGATAGGTCGCGGATTATGACGCCCTTTCTGGCCATGGCGAGAACGCCAGTCAATAGGACAATTGTAGTCAGTAATGGTATGTTAATTGGCATGATTGTCATTGCGCTTGTGATGCCTTCAGTTATGTGACCAGCAAGAGCCTCGAGAGAGAAGTCGATCTCTGCAAATGTGAGAATAGGTCTTGCTACTAATCTCCAAAGAACAGATACCGACATCAACACAAGTGCGGCAATTCCGAGGTATTTTGCTAGTAGGTTCACCTTCTTGCGAAGAGGAATATCGCCGGTATTCAATTCACCTAACGTACCCTGAATCTTGCCAATCTCAGTTTGACCACCAGTTGTGGTTGTAACCACACGGGCGGAACCTGTTGCCACAAAAGTACCGAAGAACACCATGTTTCTCATGTCGGTAAGAGGAACATCAGCCTCTACCTTGGCTTTCTCATTCTTGATGACTGGTACGCTCTCTCCTGTAAGCGAAGCCTCATTCGTCGTCAAGTTCGAGCTGGCCACAATTCGGGCATCAGCTGGAATCTTATCACCCTGCTCAAGGATGAGAATATCGCCTGGCACTATATCAGTTGGCGTGATATTCATCTCGGAACCATTTCGAACGACTCTGGCGTCCCCTGCTGAAAGCTGTTCGAGAGCCTCTAATTTCTTCTGTGCTCGAAACTGTTGAAAGATTGCTACAAGAGCGTTAATAGTAACTATGGCGAGCCAGGTGATTGCTTGGCCAAGCTCATTCTGTTGGCTTGGAAAAGCCAATGCTAGAAACAGAAGGACGGCCGAGCTAATCAGATAGATATTGATTAGCCAGTTAAGAATCGGGGCTAGGTAAACCTTCCAAAAAGAGCCGCGAATCTTTTGGATAGCATTAGGACCATATTGCTGAGTTCGGGACTTGATCTCTTTGTCATCCAAGCCCCTGTCTGGGTCGACCTCTAGCCGTTGCATAACATCGTTGAGCGGCAACGCATGGAACTGAGGTGCTTCAGATATGGTCTCGGTGGTTGTTTCCGCGGTCATTCAAGTCCCTCGTATACGTTAATGGACCGTAGGTTATAGCACAGATAAATGAACTTGTAACCAACCTTGGACGATGTTGATTATATCGTGGAATGAAAAATGTGCG
The DNA here is from genome assembly GCA_048937485.1 of Promethearchaeota archaeon. Lineage (GTDB taxonomy): Archaea > Asgardarchaeota > Thorarchaeia > Thorarchaeales > Thorarchaeaceae > SMTZ1-83. Next base: position 4,230 of record JBHLND010000024.1, on the reverse strand, counting down.
ACGCATTTGAAGATTTTCGAGCTTTTCTTGGTAAGTCTGCCGTCCACTGAATACCTGCGTCGATAGGTTCATCTGCAGAGTTGCACTGGAGCTAGTTGATATTCAGCGATTGCGGTGTAACATATGGGCTATTACTATGACGTACCGGACCAAGGAAGGTCCTCTTCGACCGGAATGAAAATGATCGCGGTTCTTGTTATACTCATGCTTATTCTGGCAGGTGGCATGGCACTTCTCCTCCGATTTGCAGATAACAATGGAGTCATTTTACCTCCTTCGGAAAGAATCAGAGTTGCGGTTCTTGATTCAGGCATAGATATCGATTCCACACTTGAAGGTCGTGTGGTAGCTCAGCAGAGTTTCGTTCTTCCACAGTATGGGTACACAAGTACGGATTTGACTGTGACTGATTCAAATCCTGATGGCTATCCTCATGGAACGACAGTGGCGAAGGAACTCGTGGAAAGTAGTGTGAACGTTGCAATAGTTAATGGAAGAGTTCTAGGACAGGAAGGCCTAGCCACACCAGCTGGTCTTATTGCCGCGATATACTGGGCAGTTGAACAGAATTGCAGTGTAATCAATTTAAGTCTTGGATCCAGCCCAACATTTGGAGATCCCCTTCAGGCAGCAGTGGAATGGGCCTTTGATCAGGGTGTTTTAGTAGTTGCTGCAGCAGGAAATGAGGACGATAGAGGCTTGACGGGAACGAGCATAACCTCACCCAGTGTTTTCTCAAAATGCCTTGCTGTTGGAGGCGTGGGCACAACTGGTCAACCACTTGGCTTCACAAGTCATGGCCCAGCAGCAGCTGGATACATGAAGCCAGATATTTGCGCGCGAGGTTACTTTACTACTTCTGATGGAACGTATCAAGGAACTAGCTTTGCAGCGCCTAGAGTTGCTGCGGCGGCGGCTGATCTCATTGCATATAGCAAACTAAACAACATCACCTACACTCCGGGATCAATAATGACTGCACTTCTTCTGGGTGCAACAGACTTGCCATATCCGGAATACATTGTTGGAGCTGGCAGCCTCAATTTGCAGAACTCGATTCAGGTGCTAGCATCCAACTCAGAGCAATTTGAGCTTCCTGAAATAGCATATGCTCATCCTGCATCACTGCCTATCGAATACGAAGTTCTCTTCTATGGAGATACGTACCGTTTTGATGTGCAGATTTTCACATCGGGTGTAACTACATTTGAAGTCGTTATCGATGCCGATAATCCCTCTATGTATGAGATTGCAGACGAGGTCACAATCAATCAGACTGGATTTGTCCCGCTGACTATCCATGTTCCATCGTCAATAAGCCCGATGATGTCTTTCGAGGCTTCAATTGACTTCAAGTCATCACTCTCAATGAATGCATCCCTTGACATTGCCTTCTCATCTGAGGAAGCAATTGCGCGTATAGCTTTCGACACAGGTTTCACACCTTGGTCCATTGACACTCACTATGGTCAGTTTCGAGACTATTATCGTACTCTGACTGAGAATGGCATATCTGTGACGGAAATTCGCAGTGAGTCTGAAATAACACTTGAGTACCTACAGGAATTCGATGGTGTGGTCCTTCTTGACCCATTCACTTGGGATCTTAATGAAACCAACCCATTGGACGCAAACTTCTTCTCTCTTCCATACAATCAATCGGCAAAACAGGCATACGAGAACTACTACTTGGGAGGCGGAGGAATCTTCGTTACAGCCCTGTCGAATGATAGCCTGAATATTGATCGACTCAACGAATTCATTGACTGGTCCGGATTCTCCTTTGGGATGCAGAGGGTGCCCTTTGGAGACTCGCCAATACTTATCACCAATGTCAACCCAGCTCATCCAATTACGGACGGTGTTGGCAGTTTTGACTACTTGGGAGCGAGACTGTTCATACCAGGCACCGCTATCGAGCTGGGTCGAACCGGAGTCAACATAGTACTTGGCTGTCTGGAGGGGGCTGGAGGCGGTAGGCTAGTTGTCACGGGAACCAATTACTTCATTGACAATTGGGGAATAAATGGCGATTATGGCTCGTCGCATAATGCCTTGCTCGGACTGCAAATTGCGCAATGGATTGTCGGTTTGATATGAAAAGGATTGAAAGTGTCCACGAGTACACTTAGGTTGCGCAGTTTCTGAGACTTAAAAGAATAAAAGGGGCTTTGTCATGCACCAAAAACACTACCGAGTCGAAAATCGGATACGCTGGTGGCAAGGTTCGCCTGGCCATCAGCATACCCGAACCATCTCTTTCTTCGCGAACCCTTCTGACAAGTCTTGAGTGAGTGTTAAGCTGATTTGCTATGCGGCCCTATCAGCACATTTAACTCAGGGATATACGGTCGCTTGCTGCAATTGGAGAAATCCCCTCATGTCGAAATTGCCGAGAGCATCCTTTGCAGTTCTTATTGCATGTACACTTGCGCACTTTCTGAATCATGTGTACACGTCGCTGCTTTCTCCATTTTCTACTACTATCAGAGCGGAACTGAATCTAACGCTAACGGAGATTGGCACAATAGCTAGCGCTGTAATTCTTGCAATGACGACAACTCATCTTGTTGTAGGTTACTTGGGAGATAGAGGATGGAGAGATATCTTCATACCTGCCAGTGTCCTCCTAAGCTCAGTTCTAGTCATAGTTTCAGCCTTTGCGAGTACATTCATCTTCCTCGTCATAGCAATGGCACTTCTTGGTGTGGCTTCATCAGGGTATCATCCAACTGTTTTCCCAACTCTTGCACACCGATTCCCAAAGAGAGCCAGAGCCAAAGCGACTGGAATTCAAGCAATGGGAGGCCTTGTGGGAATGGCGGTCATTCCATTTCTCGGAGTGCTGCTTCTCCTTATTGTTGGTAGTTGGCAGGCGTCCTTCATTGTATTAGGCATCTTTGGATTGGTTCTATTCGTCCCTGTCCTTGGATTATTCCGTTTCGCGAAGCAAGAGGATTTGAAGATAGTTCAAAACAACGAAAAGGAAGAGGTGGGAGAAGAGGGTTGGACTCTTAATTACGGGCTTTCGTTGATTCTAATGGGACTCAGAGGTATGCCATTTAGATGCATGGCTATCCTGTTTCCATTATACTTTGAGGACATTTACCATTTCGAACCAATTTGGGCGGGTTCGCTAACAACTATCCTTCTGCTGGCGGGCCTTGTTGGAGAAATGGTTGCAGCTCCCCTATCAGACCGCATTGGCAAACGAGTTCCTTTTCTCATTGCATCGACCGGAGTTGTCACACCCCTGATGTTTACACTCAATTTCTCACTTGAACCATTGATTCTTATCATAGTGCTAATCATAATGGGATTCTTCTTCTATCTGGGCGTGCCACCAAACACAGCCTATCTGACAGAGGTAAGCCCGAAACATTCTCAGGGTCTTGCTTTTGGACTCCTGTTTTCAGTTGGCGCAATTCCTGGAGCCATTTCTCCAATCATCTTTGGATACATTGGAGACTCGTTTGGCCTTCCCTTCTCAATCCTCTATTTAGTAATAACGCTCCTTCTAGCAACCATAATAGCCGCTCTACTGAAGGAGCCAAAGGAAACATCTAGCCAAATGGCAATTGTTTTGGACCCAATCCCTCACACGGAATCACCCTAGCATGGTACAATAATTCAACACTGGCCAACATGAAATAGGCAAAAGAACGGAGCGAGGAATGATGAAGGATTATCACATTCATCCGTCATATTCTATCGATGCAAAGGGCTCTATCGACGAATATTGCAGCATAGCCCTTCAAAGAGAACTAGACGAGATTTGCTTCACTACACACTTGGATGCAGATCCTAAACGGGACGACTGTTTTGCTGTTCTTGGAGGCAGAAGGGTCAGTGTTCAATCATCTGGATGGCTTGAGGACTACGAGAACACAATCAGACAAGCAGGAGATGCTTATCAGCAGAGTGGACTTGAAGTCAAATTGGGTGTGGAGGTGGACCTTTACCGGGGAGTAGTTGAGGATTTGCCGGAATCCTTTCACAACACGGATTTCGATATGATAGTGGGGTCCGTTCATCTAGTCGATCACCTAGCTGTATCTTTGCCGGAGGAGGCTGACCGCATTTTTCAGAAGTATGATTCTCAGCAATTGGGAACGGTATACTATGGACTTCTCTTCGATATGATTGAAACTGGGTTCTTTGATGTTTTGGGTCACCTAGACATATATCGCAGGTTCGGGGAGAGCCATTATGGTCAAGAAATACATCACC
>JBHLND010000274.1:0-4288 GCA_048937485.1 Promethearchaeota archaeon | reverse complement strand
CCATTTGACATCAACAGGTCGCATACTTTGGAGTACTTTGCCCGCTTGTTGCTATACTTGAAAAGATAGAATTCGCGGTTTGAGGGAAGATGAATATGTATCAAAATGGCAGTGATTATGTCTGTTATAGGACACTACTATTTGGGATTTCGACACTTAATCCACAAGAAGCAAAACAGACATTAAGGAAATCGAGCAATGCTAGTTCCACGCGCAAATCAACGACAAGCCACTATCTTACAATAACTTCAGCCGCGTGTGCAATCAACCTAGGAGGAGAGTTGAAGAAATGACAAAGGCATTTTCAGTAGCATCGTGGAATGTAAGACACTTCAAAGGGAATGAGGCCCGTGTGGAACGAGTCATGAGATTTCTCAAAGAGCAGAATCCTGACATCATCGCGTTGTACGAAGCAACCGGCAGGGAGGTTTTCAGTACGATACGACACCATTTCCCTGGCTACACATTCCATATGACAGAGGGTCAGCGGATACAAGAGATACTCCTTGGAATCAGGAATAGCCAAGATGCATTTGTGTCACAGAAGCTCCAATTTGACACAGGACTAACAGTCCTGCGCCCCGGATTGCTTGTGACAGTAATGGATAGAGGCAGTGTGTATCCCATGCTCATCTACCATCTGAACACACGACAAGAACCACAAGGAATGGGGCTCCGTGATTATATGCTTGAGCGTGCCTTCAAGTTTAGAAAGGCTTTAGAGAAACTCGCTTGGGAGGTTGGAGACCCAAAGGCCAACTATATTTTCCTGGGAAACCTGAACATCATGGGTATGAAGTATCCATTCAGCAAGGGTATAGAACCATCAATGGAGATACAGAAGTGGGATGAGGAAGCGACCAAGAACTACAATATGCGGCGATTGACCAAGACTCACAACGTCACCTTTGTTAGTCCTGATGGATCTTTCGAAGGAGACCTTGACCATGTCTATGCTGCAGACCATCTCTCCTTCAAGAAGTTCGATGGTGCGGAGATTGATGTTCGCGGCTGGGTTGCAGAACCAAAGGAGAAACAGAAAGGGTGGAGAGATAGATTCTCTGACCACGCCTTGCTATACTTTGAAGTTGAGAAAGTCTGAATTAGCTTTCTTCAATGCCTGCCAAGTATTTGGCAATTCTCTTGCGTTCATCTATGTCATGCTGTTTCAGGATGGCAACATCCTCCATCTGGGGACTTCCGCCGCCGTGCACTCCAGCAACTGCAGATACCCCTCCAATAGAGGAGCATAGAATGTCCGACAATGCTCGAAACAGCTTGTATACATCCTCTGCAGGAACATCATCTTTTCTCTTGATGTACTTCTGGATCATAGGGCCTATCTCTTCATCCAAGAAATCCTGCTCAAGCGGAAGGGTTGCCGGCAAGCCACCCGACAAGTCTGCGAGTATTTCGAGCTCATGGTAGTAGTTTTTCCCAGCATGCCTTCGGCCGGCATTGCAAAAGATGGGATCTGGAATCATAGTGCCAGAATCATCTTTCTTCGCAGTGTGTGCTGCTGCAATCCCCGATGCTCTGACAAGTTCTGCAACACTGATTAGTTCGGCTAATTTTGCCTGCACATGCTTCTTGTCCTCCACGCCATTGTATTCGCTCACCAATGCACTGAATCCGAGAATGATGTCCGAGCTAGCAGGCTTGCATCCCGTATAGCTATGGCGGTGATACAAGGCGAACAGAAGTGCAAGATATCCACCAAAGGCACTCTCCCCCTTCAATCCACTAAGAAAGACTCGTTCATTTGGAATAAAAACATCATCAAAGATAATGAAATTCTCAACGTCACCCAGTCCTCCCTGCGGACAAGATAGGCTCACTCGACTGTGAGTTGATGCCCGTGTTACAAGCTTCATGCCTTCGCAGTCGCCAGGTACTGCAAATGCCACAGCATATTCATCTTCTTCCTCAGTCAGAAATCGCGTTGGGAGCACAACTATCTCTTGAGCCACTGCTGCAGCCGTGATATGATTCTTGGCTCCGCGAACGACAATACCATCATCGCGATGTTCGACCACACGTAGATAGAGGTCCGGATCAGACTGCTCGTGGGGTCTTAGAGAGCGGTTTCCTTTCGGGTCCGTTTGAGCGCAAGTTCCAACGATGCTATTCTCTTGCCAGTACTTCAAGTACTCAAGAAATCTCTGATTATAGGGGCGTCCGGTCATCGCTTCAGCACGATGTGTTATAATGGATAGAGCATTCATTGCGTCGATACCCATGCAGCGAAAAACGCAGCCTCCGTTGAGATGACAGAGTTTTCTGGTAACCTCCTGCTTCTTCAGGAGATCATCCACCGTTTGATGTATATGAGTAAAACGATTGATGGTTTCACCAGAGAGGTGTGAAGTTGCCCTTAGAAGATCCCTGAATTCAGGTTCTTCAAACCTATCGAATGTTTGGGATATTGTGCCAATCACACCTTGCAGCCGAGGGTCATCTCGACCAACTCTATCTCCACCTATGTAGATGTTCGGTTTCATCTTGTATAGGGCTTCTTTGTACTGCTCTCCAGTTATCATAATACAAAAGGACAGTATAACCACTACTTAACTGCAACGTAAAGCAAGGAATACTGACGCAAATTGAATAGAACGGATGAAAGAACGGAAGTGTAACCTCACTCCGCTCTTCTTTGCTCCTGTTCCTTTAGATCCTTTCGAAGGACCTTGCCAACAAGGGTTTCTGGCAGCTCCTTCCTTACTTCAATAGACTTTGGAACCTTATATGGTGAAACGCTCCCGCGTACAAATTCCTTAATCTCAGCAATGAGGTCCTCACTTTCCTTATAGCCATCCTTAAGCATGATGTAGGCCTTGACTATTTCACTGCCAGGTGTCATTGGATCAGGTAGGCCTATCACGGCTGCATTCTCGATTGCCTCATGCTCAAAGAGGACATCCTCAACCTCTCTGGGGTAGACCTTGAATCCACTTACAATTATCATGTCTTTCTTTCGGTCTACGACGTAGAAGTATCCATCTTCGTCCATCTTACCGATGTCACCTGTCAACAACCAACCATCCCTGATTTGGTGAGCAGTGGCATCAGGCTTGTTCCAATACCCTTTCATTACTTGCGGCCCTCTGATGATAATCTCACCTTCCTCTCCCTGAGGGATGATTTTGGTGTGGTCATTTATATCCACAATCTTTGCCTCTGTATCTGAGATCGGGATTCCAATGGATCCAATCTTTCGTGTTCCCTTAATTGGATTAACATGAGTCACTGGCGATGCCTCTGTTAGACCAAACCCTTCAATGATTACGGCGCCAGTTCTCTCTTCGAATTCTTTAAGAACTTCAGGAGGCATAGGTGCCGCACCAGTGTTGCAGAATCTTATGCACTTCAAGTCTTTTGCATAGTCCTCCAGATCATCACGTTCTAGGAGCCTCATGTACATTGTAGGTACCCCCGGAAACATACCTGGCTTCGTATCCCTGATAACTTCAAACAGAGACTTGTGGTCTCTTGGGTCTGGATTTAGCGCAATAGCAGAAGCATTGTAGATCCAGCTATTCATAGCAACAGTCATTCCGTAGATATGGAATAGAGGTAGATTAGTAAGACCCGTATCCTTGCCTCTTTCCATCTCCGAAGCTGTCCAGCTGTAAGTGGCGATGCAGTTCGAAACTAGATTGTAATGTGTGAGCATCGCACCCTTGGGTAGGCCTGTAGTTCCTCCAGTGTATTGCAGTATGGCCAAGTCCTCTTTCGGATTAATCTTAACTTCAGGAGGATTTGGTTTTGTGTCCCTTATCAGATTCAGAAATTGCATCGTGCCTGACAACTCAGGAGGATCTCTTTTCGCGCCGGGGACATAATCGAATACATTGGTTATGATTATGTGTTTCAAGCGGGTTCTATCCTTAATGGCGTTGATCTTCTCAAGTTGGGTGTCGTGTGCAATAATTATCTCAGCGCCTGAGTCGTTTAGCTGGTAAGCAAGCTCCCTCTCAGTCAAAAGAACACTGCATGCAGTAACTATTGCACCCGCTTTCAAAATTCCATAGAAGCTGAAAAGGAATTGAGGAAAGTTTGGTATCATCATTGCAACTACATCGCCTTGCTTCACGCCTAGGTTTACTAAGGCAGTAGCCAGTCTATCTGCGATGTCCTTGAATTCCTTGTATGTTATTCTCCTTTTTTGGAACCAAATCGCTGGGCGTCCTCCAAAATCACGGGCAGAGTCATCCAGAATTTGATAAAGGTTCATCTCTGGATAGTCGATGTGTTCTGGTACGCCCTCATCGTATTGCTTCAACCAAAT
>JBHLND010000273.1:0-4295 GCA_048937485.1 Promethearchaeota archaeon | reverse complement strand
AGGCATCTTATGGTTCACCACATTCGAAGTCAGGCCCACCTTTTTAGAGGGGGTTTGAATTTCACTTGCGGATAATGATGAAATGAAAGACGAGGGAGGATTCCAGCCTGCTTCTATTCCTTTGGAAGAAGATTCAGAATTGCCTGAACTACATCAAGAATAGGCATTGCGGCTCTTGTTGCTTTGGCAGCACCCCTAATCCACCTTCTCCGTCTTAAAGCCCATTCAAGTGCCCTCCACTGTGCCTCAGCTGGCTTCTTCTTTCCTTTCGCTTTGCGTCGCGCTTTTGTCACATCATCTGTTAACTTCTCAAACTCTTCCAGAATCTCGCTATCTTCCCATGCATCATTCAATCTATAGATGATTATATCTGACTTTGTGATCTCTCTAAAGAATACAAGACAAGGCACCTTCTGAATTTCAAAATCAAAGTGTCGTGCTAGGTCGTATGCTGTGATTTCCTTGGAAACCCCTCCGAAAGAATGAGGAGCCGTCACTGTATCCTTAATGAGTAAATACCATATCACAAAGACTGTGAAATCCTCTGCAGTCAGATTATCTAAAGTGAGGTAGCGTTTGTGGACAAACTCAAAGAGACGCTCATTTGCATCTGAATAGAGCAGGATAGCGAACGTCTGGAGTGGGTCCTTTTCCCGTTTTTCCTTGACTGTTCTCTTCCAGTCATCGAAGCCAGAAATTGGCAATACTGACATCCTACTCACGCACAGCTGTATAGATTTTGCAGGTTTGCAATATTATCTTCGGTGCAATCTTGCTCCGCTCGAACCATTGCTAAAGCTGCCAATTTCCTTTTGAGCAACCGTGGAGAAAGAAAGCACTTATAAGGAAATGATACATGATACGTGTGCAGTGTTACGTGTGACGTGTTATACTGCAGAGGAGTTCTCGTTGGGCAAAAGGTGGAGCACTTCGAGAGTGTAATAGAGGGATATGAGAATGACAACCACATTGAAGAAATTCGATGATGCGTATGCTACAATGACAGTAGCAGCATATGAACCGCTTGTTTTGAAATGGATTTCTGGATATTTTCTTTGTAATGTTGCATCAGTGATGGCATGGAGAGCAAATAAGAGTCAGTATATTGATCTTGACAAAGCGTTCACAACAGCCAGAGCATTAATGGTGAAGACACCACGCCCACAATATCCGGAAACTCTGAAGGACACAGAACTGGCTGAAAGAAAAGAAAAATCCCCTGTTGTTAATACAATTGGTCAGCCATTGGCCGCGGCTGAGGTTAAAGAGGCGAAGATCGCAGGATTTCCGAATGCAGTTGCAGTAGGAGAGAGAATACATCCTAGAGGCGTTTTGAAAGTGCATCTAGACAGTGATCGAGACATATCAGTCAGTGGAAGTCCTGAGTTGGAGGTAAAGACACTGCCGACATTCATTAGTGGCACTGTAGGAAGTGTTGCAAAGGATTTCGACTTTAACAAGGCAGAGAGTCAAATATTCAATGCAATGGTTGAAGCCGCAAAAACTGCAATAATAAGCCAAGAATCCATATCCAAATCTATCTCAAGCAGCCTCCGCGCCATAGGTATCTATCAATACTTACCATTACTCAAGATTGAAGAAGCGCTCTCACCAATTGGAGTTGCTCATTTCTACAAGCAGTATTACTTCAATTCCGAAGAGGGTTTTGGGCCAATTGAAGAAGCTTTTACTATCGCCCCCAAGGAAACATTGGAGGTAGTATATGAGAAAACGAGAAAGCAAACGCATGAGGAAATCGTTGAAATAGGGTCAGAAGTAATCAACGAAGAGGCAGAAGAAGTAAAGAATCTTGATGAGGTTTCTGACAAAGTTTCCAATATGATCCAGAGAGATACATCTGCATCCATGTCAGCTGATGTTTCTGGCGGCATAGGTGTTTGGTCATTTGGCGCATCAGCAGGTGCAAGTATTGCAGCATCCTCTCAACGAAGTACAGAAAGCATTTCACGGCGATTAAAAGAAGTAACTAAACGAGCCTCGGAAAGAATTACAAAGACTTACAGTATAAAGACTCGAGACATTGAAGAAATCACTGAAGTGAACCTGACTAGGCGTGTGATATCCAACGATGGAGCAGAACCAATAAGCTACGGTCTGCGACGAATACTTAGAAGAGTGCAGGTCAAAATTCAGGACTTGGGTCCGAGATTAGTATGGCAGCTGTACGTACAAGCTCCTGGGTCTGGACTAGCTCGAAGTCGTTTTGTGCATTTTCGTGAAGCGGAGCCAATTTCAGTGCCGGAAATTCCACCAGGCGTTCCACCTCGGCCCAAAGGAGGTACTGACACAGGCTCAACAAGCTCAGAGGTTGCTTGGAGCTCTTCAAAAGAAACCTATTATGTTACAGTCGTAATTCAAACCGGTGCGGACCGAATAGTTACTGGAGTGAGTATTGATTCGATAACCGACTTGGAAGGAGGAGGAAAAGGCGATACGGCACCCTCACCTCGAAATGATGTTCAATGGAATCCCGAATGGGATGAAAGCACTCGTACGTATAGTGTGAATATTGGAATACTGCCAGGCGATGCCTTTAGCGTATCTATTGATTATACATATTCATGGGATCCATCGCAAGCTGTTTTGGACGAGTGGGAGAATCAAAGGCAACAGGCAGTGGCTGCTATAACACAGGAACTTATGGAGGAGCAGTTTGAACGGGAAAAGACATTGATAACTGAACGGAGCAAAATCCGCAAACGACCAGCAAATGAACTCCGGCAAGAAGAGCGATATGAGGTTATCAATCGTATGGTGTCAGAAATATTCGGCAGGGGTGATGACCCATCTGAACCGGCACCTCTTGAGATTGAATACTTCCATCGTTATTTTGATATTGGCGGAATGTTCATCTACACACACCCATCTTGGTGGAAACCTCGATACTCGTCAGTATCAACAAATTTCCAACGTCCTGCTTATGAGATAACTGCTGAATCAGAAACTGCACCATTGGGCAGTTCTCTTGGATGGCTTATTCAACTTGATGGAGATAACCGTCGAAATGAATTCTTGAATAGCCCTTGGTTGAGAATCTGCCTTCCTATGCGCCCGGGTCGGGAACGTGAAACGATTCAATGGTTGGCCAAGCATGTGGAGGGGGAGGTAGGATACGACATTAATGCATCACCACTCAGGGATATGTTGATTGAAATTGAGACTAGAAGAAATCTTGAGAATTCATTGGGAAGAAATGGACCAGAATATGTCACAGTTGATTCAACAGTTGGTGCACCAGAGGACCCATTAAAACCAGAGTGTGTTTTCCCGATAGTCGATGAATTCTACGTTACTGTGCCCACTGATGGATTTGTCTTTGATGAGCTGAAACTAGAATAATCAAGTGAAGTTAATCATAAACTGGTTAATCCAATGAAGAGAGAATCAATTAAAATTCGGGTAGCATACGGAATTCAGTCAAGGGACTATCGATATGTGGGATTATTAATTGAATTCCTGAGGAATCTTAAGAACGTTAAGAAGAAAGGAACCTATCAGTTTGAATACGAAGCCAACGGAAAGATGTATGATATACAGGTGTTATTCTCAAAGAGTGGTTTCTTGGAGGCCCTAGATGAACCCGGTGCAATCGTAATATACGAGGGGCATTCCCGTTACGGACAGGGACCAGCCTTTGTCGAAAAAGTGAACGTAGGGGTGTGTCCTGGAGCTGATGAATTTCCCAAAAACCCATGGGAAGATCATGTACGAATGGGGTGGGATGTAGTTAGAACTGCGTCAATTATGGACATCCACCGTCATGGTACCAATCCAAGGGAATACTCTTCAAAGAAGAAGTCAGATTGGATTTCAGCTAGGACAAAGTACATGATTGATAAAGCATCCAAAAATGAGAATCAAAGAATTAGATGCGATGCAGAAAGGACCATTAAGAAACGTGGTTTCAATGAGTGCTATCCTTCAATTGAGAAACTATCCAATTGCCGCGGAGTGAAATCCCTTGTAGGACGAAGCTTTTGGGAGCTTAAGCATCGCACGCAACTGGATAAAGAGATGTTTGAGGGCAGTCAAGCCATCCAAGATATCGATAGGGAATTCTTCACACTGGTGAAAGGTGGAAGATCAGACTTATTGAACTCAAAACTTGAGTGTAGTGTGCTATTTCTGAAATCATGCAAAAGCATTGAGCACTTCTATTGCGCTTTGCGTCATAAAAGAAAAGAAGTCCAGAAGAGTTGTGTCTTTTATTTGACAAAAGAAGCTTCCGCTGGAATTGCACAGTCTCCCAAATTACTCATTGAGATGGTTCTAGA
>JBHLND010000272.1:0-4301 GCA_048937485.1 Promethearchaeota archaeon | reverse complement strand
GCTTGAGGTCCTAAAGGAAGACTACATCACTCTTGCTCGATCTAAGGGCCTAAGAGAACGTACAGTGATCTACCGCCATGCTCTACGAAACGCAATGATTCCAACAGTGACAGTGATTGGCTTGGCATTCGGTGGGCTATTGGCAGGAGCAGTTCTCACTGAAACAATATTCGCGTGGCCTGGCATTGGGAGATGGTCTACAAACTCAATAATGAACTCCGATATACCCAGCATCAGTGCCTTTGTTCTTATCGTTGCCATTGTGTTTGTAACGGCCAATTTGATTGTTGACCTAATCTATGGAGCACTGGACCCACGAATCAGGTATGGATAGGAGGTTGAAGAATGACACGTCAAGTTGAACCAACTACTGCAGATGTCTTTGAGCCCGAGCCGCAAGAGGTGGATGAATGGGTCAGAATGCTGTCTTATGTTCAAATCGCTACAGGACTTGTCGCTATGCTGGTGGGTCTAGGTCTTATCATTATAGCTAGCATTGATGCAGCTCTAGGCACCATTGGCGTAGGCGGGTTACTTGGCGCACTGATAGTTCAGCTACTTCCCTTCGCACTACTTGGTACATTTCTATTCTTTCTTGGCCAAGAGCTAGGAGCTATGGAAGAGTGGGCATTTCCATGGGTAATGTACGGGAATCTGATTACGATCGGAGCCTATTTCCTGCTAATACCAAACCTGGCTCTGATTTCTCTCGTTAACGTGATTCCCATTTTTCTGCTGTTTACTCCTCGTATACGAGAACACTGGCTTGAGCTGTTCCGCGAAGATATGAAGCCGCGCATGAAGGAAACCAGATACAGCCTCTATTTAATTCGCAGAAGCCCTCTTGTTGTTGTAGGTCTAGTAATAATCGTAGCCTTCCTTGTGATGGCAATCTTTGCACCATTCCTTGTGCATTACGGTGAAAGCCCTTATGTAATTCCCAGATTCTACGATCATCGGCTTGAACCTCCGAATGCAAGATTCTGGTTTGGCACAGACTACTTGGGAAGCGACATCTATAGCTCTGTGATTTGGGGCGCTCAGATTGATATCCGAATTGCGGTTTCGGTTGTTGGAGTTGCTCTGGTTATTGGAACCCTCCTTGGAGCGTTTGCTGGTTACTCTGGCGGCTGGATCGATGAGGTCATGATGAGAATCACCGATGTCTTCTTTGCATTTCCTGGTCTGATTCTGGCAATGGCAGTAGTCGCTGCCTTGGGCGGCAGGAGTCTGGATAACATCTCGATTGCATTGATGTTCGTTTGGTGGCCTGCCTATGCTCGTCTTGTCCGTGGCCAGGTGTTAATGGAACGGGAGAAGCTCTATGTTGAAGCCGCAAGGTCTGTGGGAGCGACTGACGCGCGAATTCTGATATTCCACATACTTCCAAACACGATCCAGCCCGTTATTGTCCAGGCCACACTGGACATGGGTGGTGTGCTTCTTACAGCGGCTGGCCTAAGCTTCATCGGCTACGGTGCAGAACCTGGAACTGCTGAGTGGGGACTCATGATATCTGATGGTCAACAATACTTCGAGAGATGGTGGGTGACTGTGTTCCCAGGCATGGCAATCCTGCTTTGTGCCTTGGCATTCAACCTTGTTGGAGACGGAGTTCGGGATATCCTTGATCCCAAGTTGCGGAGGCGTGCCTAAGAAGGAGTGTGAAATCACATGGAATCGTCTGAAACCAACAATGAAAGCAAGTCAGTGACAATGCCATCTAGCCCTGATGTGGTGCTAGAAATTCGAGACCTGAAAGTATCCTTCTACACCTATGAGGGAGTCGTCAAGGCATTGGACGGAATCTCTGTAGAACTTAGAACGGGCGAAACCCTTGCCTTTGTGGGAGAAACGGGTTGCGGAAAAAGCGTCACGGCAAAATCCATACTGCGCCTCGTGGAAGCTCCTGGGAGAATAGAATCGGGTGAAGTCATCTTTCATGACAAGAAGGACGGTGAATCCGTTTATGTAGATCTCCTTCAAATACCTGATGAAGAGATGCGACGCGTCCGTGGCAATCGAATTGCGATTGTTTTCCAAGATCCGGCTACATTTCCTAATCCTGTTTACAGAATAGGCGACCAGATTGGAGAATCAATTGCCCTTCATCAAGATCTATCTCGTGAGGTTATAGAGATGAAGATTGCCGATATGGAACTTGCACTTCAAAAGACTGATGATGCAACCAAGCAGGATGAGATTCGCCAGCGTATCGAGCATTATACGTCTCAGCTAGATAATCCTCCGCCTCCTTCGAGCAAGGACAAGAAGAAGGCTGCAAAAAGAAAAGCAATAGAGATGCTGAGGACGGTACGAATGTCTTCGCCTGAGCAAGTTGTGGGTCAATACCCCCATGAGCTATCCGGTGGAATGCGTCAACGTTGTCTAATTGCCATGGCGCTGGCGTGCAATCCTCGTATTCTTATTGCTGATGAAGCCACGACGGCACTTGATGTTACTGTTCAGGCCCAGGTTTTGAAACTAGTGAATCTACTCAAGGCCGAGCTTGATGCATCAATAATCATCATTACTCATGACCTTGGTGTTGTAGCGGAAACGTGTACGCACGTGGCAATCATGTATGCGGGAGTGATTATAGAATATGCTCCAACTGACGAACTCTTTGAAGACCCCATTCATCCCTATACGTTGGGTCTTCTCAGGGCTATACCAAAGCTAACTGAGAAGATCGATAAGCTTCTTCAAATACGGGGTTCAGTACCCAATCTAATCAATCCGCCAACTGGATGTAGATTCCATCCACGATGCGATTTTGCCACGGAATTATGCTCAAAGGAGCGGCCTCCGAGAGAAGAAATGAAGCCAGGCCACTGGGTTGAATGCCATCATCCACAGGGGTCAATGGCAGGGAGGAAGTGATTACAATGCCTGATGGTGAACCACTAATTCAAGTAAAGAATCTGAAGAAGTACTTCCCACTAACCGGTGGCGTATTCAGGAGATTACTAGGTTATGTTAGGGCTGTTGATGATGTTACCTTTGATATCTACAAAGGAGAAACACTGGGTCTTGTGGGAGAATCGGGTTGCGGAAAGACAACTGCCGGACGCACAATCATTAAGTTGCTGCATCCCACTTCTGGTGAAATCTTCTTTGAAGGAACTGATATCTCAGACTTGAGAGGCGGCGCCCTCAAGGAATTCCGGCGCGAGATGGGTATTGTATTCCAAGACCCGATGGCGTCTCTTGACCCGCGAGTAACAATAAAGAGCGCCGTTGGTGAACCTCTGCTCGTAAACGGAATAGCTAGGGGATACAAGCTTCGAGACATGGTGCTTGACCTCCTTCAGAAGGTTGGACTCACAGAAGACCATCTCAATCGATTCCCCCACGAGTTCTCTGGTGGGCAACGTCAGAGGATCTGCATAGCTCGCGCTTTGGCGTTACGCCCCAAGTTCATCGTTATGGACGAACCCACCAGTTCAACAGATGTATCAGTGCAGGCACAAACCCTTAACCTAATGAAGGACCTTCAGAATGAGTTTGACTTGACCTACCTGTTCATATCGCACAATCTCAGTGTTGTCAAGCACATGAGCGACCGGGTGGCTGTAATGTACTTGGGGAAGATAGTTGAAATGACCCCCAAGGATATCTTTCAAGAGGCTCTGCATCCCTACTCTGCTGCACTAGTGTCCGCTGTGCCTGTGCCTGACCCTTCATTGAAAGGCAGAGCGGAAGTCCTGGCAGGAGAAGTGCCCAGTGCCATTAGTCCTCCAACTGGATGCCGTTTCCACCCCCGGTGCCGATTTGCCAAGGATATTTGCAATGAAGAAGTCCCAGAGCTACGCGACGTTGGCGATAGTCACTTGGTTGCATGTCACTTTGCAGGAGAACTTGATCTTGGATACAAGGAAGAGCTTGATTACGAGTCCGCATTGGCAGCGGGATGAGGCGGAAACGCTCTTTCCCGCTCTATTAACCAAGCATATTAGGATGAAAACTTGTGTTAGATTACGACAAGGATTGAATCAGTGATGGATGAGCAAGATACAGAAAAAGAGGAGTTTGATTGGTCAAACTATGGGGACCATGATGCAAAGAAGCTTCCACCTTTGGAAGGTAAGGACTACCTTGCTATCTTTATTGCTTCTCTCCAAACGATCTTTCTCCCCCTTGTGATATTGATATTCATCCTCATCGGAATGACTCTTGCTTTGGGAATCTTCTTTCCTCCTGCCGCCCCATAGGAGTATTCTACCATGCTCACAAGTTTCTCGACGTCGAACTGGGTACCGTAAATACGGTGGTGCTCATCACGAGTTCGCTGACGATGG
>JBHLND010000271.1:0-4316 GCA_048937485.1 Promethearchaeota archaeon | reverse complement strand
GAGGGGAGAGGGTAAATGTTATCCTCATTGCTAGGCAAATAAGTTGCATTTATTCCAGAGTGCAGGGAATATGCCATAGCAAATCTATGTTGCACGGCAAAGTCTCTAAATGCCATAGTTTCATTTTCCGAGAATGGATTTGGTCCGTGATACGTTTGCGACATTGTTTCAGATGAGGCCCCAATATCACCCCAAAACACAGGGTAGTTTCGATTAAGGTCTACATGGCCAATTTCATCCTCGTTGACCTGACCGTCCCCATCGTCATCTATTCCCTCAAAATACGAGCCAACATAGTATCCTGGTTTCTCATAGATATCGAAGCTGGAGATTTGTCCATCGAGATCAACATCATTGTAGGGGTCCTCATCGAGGAAACCATCGCCATCGTCATCAAATGGACGCAGATTCTTTCGCAACCAGAAGTCGTCATTATGGACAATTCTCTGAAGTGCATCCTGATTGAGAGAGGGGACTACAAAGATCTCCTCGGTATCAATGTATTCGGTGATCACTGGGTCTACTCCGTATCCATTGATGAGCCTGACAATGAACCGTAGAGCCATCTCAACAGTGATTTGCTCACGGCCATGATGATGAGCCACAACAACGGTCTTCGCTTTTTGATAGGTGGACTGCTCGTTTGTGATAGTTACGCATGTGATGTTCCGTCCTTGATAGGTTTGGCCTATGATCTCAAGATCAATGATAGCAGGTGCGACTTCATTGAATTGATCCATTTCTTCCTCAAGCTGGACTGGGTCATGCCACTGGTCTTGGTAGATAAGCTCCACATCAGACCAATTCCTCGAAATGGAAGTTGCTTCGGTCTTTGTTATTGTCAAGGGAGTTTCAACCACAGTGGTTGAGTCGGTTTTGAAAGGGACAATTCCTACCAGCAACACAGCAAGAACAAGTGCAACCTGAATTTTGAAGTATCTCATCTCAAATCACTCGACACCAAAGAACTACCCAGTCAAAGGTTAGACCCAAAGTCTGAATCGAAATAGCACTCAAAGTCCAATAATAGGGTTCGGTAACGCGCAATCGAATTAATGTGCGAAAAATCGTGACGGATAGCGTGAAACATGAAAAGAAGTGGGAAATATATAGCGTATTGCACAGCAGAATTCTAGTGTTTGACATGTATCGAAATATGAAGGGCGAGTGGGAGAGAAAGGGATCGCAGCCTTCAGGTCCCTCGTCTCAGCTTCTTGATTCTTTGGACAGCATGTCATTCCTTCTCTCAGGCTCTGGTTACTATGAAGTTGACAGACGAATGTTGATGCATCATCAACAGATGCTCACCAATTCCATCGAGATTCTCTGGAGAGACGTCCAAGCAGGAAGGTTCCATGTGGATTCTATAGCTCTGTTGAGAGCCCTGAGAGATGTTGCTCGATATGATCTTGGAGCGAAGCTGCGTGCACCTACACTTGAGAATGATAAGATCAAGCGTGAAATCGGATTGATCGCCAATACGGTAAAGCACGTTCTAAGACCAAGAAGGATCAGGTGAATACCTGCCTTTTGCCATGGATAGTTGCTCTTTGGTAACACTGATTACCAAAGTTAGTATCCCATTGAATGCCATGAAGGTAACGCTACTGGGCACTGGCACCTCGGTTCCAGATCCCGAAAGAGTCCAGTCGGGTATTCTCGTTGAAAGCGGTGACACTGCAATTCTCATCGACGTTGGATCAGGTGTGCTTCATAGACTATCCCAACTCAAATTTGATATCACAAAACTGGAGGCTGTATTCATTAGTCATTTCCACATAGACCACTGTTCAGATTTCTTGACTCTGATGCAAAGTCTTTGGTTATCAGGATATGATAGACCACTTCAGCTCTACGCACCGCCCAATGTGACTGAATGGTCCAGAGGAGTTCGTGACATTGCATTTCCATACCTTCGCGAGAAACTAGGTCTTGAGATAATGAAACTCAAAGAAAACGATTTGGTGTACATGGGCCCTCTCACGTTGGCCACATGCCCAACTACTCATGGCACAATGCAAACTCGAGCCTTCAAAGTCGAGGAAGATGACTTCAGCTTTGTTTTCTCTTCGGACACTGCGCCATGCAGAGAGATAGCTAATTTAGCTAGTGGAACTGAGGTTCTTATCCATGAATGTCACTGGTTGGATGGCAATCTTCCTGAGGGAGTTCATACAAGTCCGGGTGGACTGGTCGAAGTTGTGGAGAAGGCGAATCCAAGTAAACTAATACTCAATCACATGACTCCAGAGATCATTGCCAATTCCAGCAAAGTCCTTGAGTCTGTACAGCGAAGAACCAAGGCGACAGTGGCCATGGGCGAGGATCTCATGCAATTTGAGAGCTAGTGTGACTCTACTTATCAGGTGCATACATGCGTTTGATATTGGTAATGCCGAATAGCCCAAGGCACACGAAGAGTGGAGCCCATTGGGTCAAGAATGGAATTTCTGGCAATAGCAGAAGGACACCATTCTGAATCATCCAGAAGCCGTTGATTACAAGCAGAATGAAGTAGATGAGTGCATGCCCAACATTGACATATGCAGCTTTTCGAATGAAAGAGATACTATAGCGACGCCTGATGAACTGCGTTTCTCTGAAGATGTAAACCATCAGAACCAACATGGAAGCAATCAGAGCCGGATAACCAAAGGTGTAGAAAATCGAATATGCAATGAAGATTGCGGCGGCCACATAGATGTAGGTCACCATGGGATTGAAGGGGGTTCGAACGACTCTCCTCTTGGCTGTGTGATTGTCTTCTTGAGATGGTGCATCATCATTGCCAGACATGGGAATCCCATTGAAATCGATTTGACCTTATCTTATTAACAAGGTCATGCCCGCAATAAACAACTAATGCATAGGTTTTTCTCTTCAGAAATGCGTCCTATTCATGAGATTGGCTCAGTGGCGAAATCATAGGAGGCAGGAAAGAAATGCAAGCCAATATTGAATTGGTGCTAATACTAGGAGGTTTTCTCTTCTTCATCTTTCTATGCGCGGCAATATCATTTGGAAAAGGGCGTCCTTCAGGAGCAACAAGAAGGCCAACTGCATCAGAAAAAGGAGTAGAGGGATTTGGCGGAGCCAAAGCCTTGGATTACACACATGCTCCCTCATTTCGGACGATCGATAAACCAGGAATTCCGGTATCAGGGCGTCTGGAAAGAGAGAAAACTGATACTCACAAAATGAGCAAGGGAGACGAGGAAGAGAAGCTCTAGAATCAAGGTGAGAAATGAAATGCAGTTGTTCGTTGATGCTATAATCCTGGCCGTTTTCTTTGGCGTCATCTTTCTGTGTGCAGCCATATCATATGGGAAGGGACGCGCCTCTGGAACAACTAAAATCACAAGACCATCAGACAAGAGTGTTGATGGATTTGGAGGAGTTCGAGCGCGGGATTACTCGCATGATATGGGTACTAGGTGGGGCTTGGGCGGAAGCATTCCGGTTTCCTTGAGATTAGAAAGAGAGAAGACTGACACCCATAAAATGAGCAAGGGCGACGAGGAAGAGAAGCTCTAGGGTCCGCGAATGCTTGAAAACCGCTCCCCCATGAGTGAATATAGGGCATGTCAATGTTTAAAACCTATGAGAACTCATAACCAAACAGAACTCGACCAGCGAGTTGATATTGAAATGGCAGATGCTATAGAGTGGACTAATGCCAGCCCAGATGATGTTGTCTGGCGTTATCCAGATAACCGGATTAGTTGGGGCGCACAGCTCATTGTGATGGAGAACCAAGCTGCTATCTTCTACAGGGATGGCAAGGCTCTCGACACATTTCTAGCGGGCCGCCACAAGCTGACAACGAGTAGCATGCCTGGGCTTGTTGGATGGTTTCAGAAGAAGATCAAGGGAGATGTCTTCGAAGCCACGTGCGTGTTCATTTCACGCTCACAGTTCCAGGGCAAGTTCGGAGGAAGGGGACAGACGAGCGATTTGGCTCCCTTGATGTTCCATGGTAATTTCTGGTTCCGGATAAAGGAACCCAACGTCTTCGTGCAGGATGTCGTAGGAAATCAGAACGCATTCAGCACAAAGAAGATCAACGATTACCTAAGATCCTTCATGAACGAGAGAATCATTGATGAGTTTGCTCACTTTGACCTGCAAGCTGTCTTTACACAGCTCGACGAGACCTCGTTGAAGGTCAAGACGAAGGTCAGAATGGCCTTTGAGAGACTTGGCCTTGAGCTAGTTGATTTGAAGTTCGAAGGAATTGACACCACCGAGAAGTACCGTGAGAGACTCTTCATGCTGAGGACAGCAGGAGTTAGCGGTTCACAGCTTATTGGTTCAGA
>JBHLND010000270.1:0-4317 GCA_048937485.1 Promethearchaeota archaeon | reverse complement strand
GTTCTCAACATGATAGCCAGGTTTCCCGATGATCCTATTCAACACTGTGTTCTGCAATTGCTCCTCAGTAACACCAATATCGTAGTAATGGGGCAACAGGACTTCATGTTTGTCACCCCTATAATGGAAATCCACAACCATCAATGGAGTGAATATTGCCATGACAACTACTGACACGGCATCAGGAAAGGACACTGGGATATCATGTAACATGGTTTTGATATAACTCCGAAAGACAGCGTTGTGGCTGATTTTACCTGCGGAATCCAGAGTGTTGAAGTCCGTTTGCAGTTCATTCAAGTGCTTCACAGAGAGAACCTTGTACTTGAAGAAGGAATCGGGCACAACTTGACCCTGTAGAGTTTCCCAAATTCGCTTTGCCATAATTGTGCACTTCAAAGGAATCCTCTGAATGTCCTTCAAAGAACAGAAGATCATTCGGTTGATTATTCTGTCGCTCGTTCTTCCTTTTCAATGACCGGATTTGCGTAAAAGAAGTCTGGAAATGGGGCCCGAAGGGGGAATCGAACCCCCGTCAGGGGAGCCACAATCCCCTATGCTACCATTACACCACTCGGGCCATTGCTTGCTGGGGGCCAGCAGTGACAGGCTCAGAGATTTTGGCTTATTAGCTTATCCTTCTAGAGCTGCATGAACAACTGCAGTGACTGCGTCTATGGCAATACTATAGTAGGAATTAGGAGCCTGTTGTCCCTGGTCAATCTACGGATGTGATATGCTGAATGCGGCTAGGTCTTGCACAAATGGAGCTGAAACTTGGGGATGTTGCTTTCAACTTGCAGAAGGCAAGAGAACTACTGGACAGTGCCAAGAAGGAGCTAGTTGATGTATTGGTATTCCCTGAAATGGCCAATTCTGGATACTACTTCGATACACGTGAAGATGTAAAGAAAAGTTCTGAGAAGATACCCACAGGCCCATTTTCGAAAGAACTTGCAAAGTGGTCTAGCGATGGGGGTCTTGTTGTAGCAGGGATTAACGAGTACGTAGAAGAGGGACTATATAATTCAGCAGTGATAATGGGAGAGGGGAAGCATTTGGGGACATACCGAAAGCATCACCTATATGGACTCGAAAAGAAATGGTTTCTTAATGGTCCCTTTGAGCTACCAGTTAGTAGGCATGCGGGTCTAGCATTCAGCATAATAATTTGCTTTGAGTGGAACTACCCCGAGAGAATCAGAAGTGCTGCAACAAAAGGTGCAAAGCTGATTCTCCACCCAGTAAATAGTAGCACATACCGGTGGCGAGATGCAATGAAAGACATTGCTATTGAAAACGAAGTTTTTACAGCTTCAGCGAATAGAGTGGGAAAGGAAGGAGACCACATCTTCTCTGGGGGTTCGTCCATAATAAATCCGAGTGGGGAAATATTACTAAAAATGGATTCAGAGAGTCATCATGTGGGATGGGTCGACATTGAGGACTTAGGACTGTAACTGGAGGCAAGTGTAAGCTATTTTTCCCTATGAAGATAGGGGAAAGGCTTGCAGGGGACTAGCAATGACCAGCTCATTGATTTTGGCTTATTGGGTTACCACTCAGGCAGTAGCCAATTGGCGGCCTAGCCGCATAGACCCAATCAGTACGCGTCAGCGAATTCCATGACCACTGGCGTCGGTTGCACATCAGGGGTCTTTCGAGCAAACATGACTGCTCCAACGACCATTAAAGCTCCCAGAGAGAAGAACCCAAACTTATACTGTGTCCAAACCGATTGCTCATCTCCAATAGGCTCTGCTCTTGCTTGGGATAACTCAGTGTGCATGCTTCGACCAACTACGACTCGTACGTTGTACACACCCGGGTCCAGTTCCAGTGACCCGCTTGCATATTCCGTCTTTTGCGTGACTGCTGTGGATCTGATTGTGAGACTTATCCGACCTTGCTCAACACCTTCCATATAGAAGATTACTGTGACACTTGTCGTTTCAAAGTATACCATGTAGTACGAGCACTCTACTCGTATTGTGTTGTCATAGAAAGATGCATCATAGACTTTGTATCGAAAGTCTTTGGAGGTGGTTTCAATCCTATTGGAACCGGGATCACCATTGCCCATTACATCTGCCGGTGCAAAGAGTAGGATTGCAATTAAGAAAACGATTGCAGGGAATAGGAACCTAATCCTTCGCAGTTTCGGTACTTTTCCACGTCTTACGAGAACCTCCAGTAGCAGCATAACAGGAGCGGCTAGTCCGAAAGCAATAGCTGCTGTAAAGGCTGCATGAACTGCAGACTCACCTGTGAACCTTGTGTACTCCGCAGGGTCAAATCCGTTCTGAACCTCCCAGTCATCTCGAAGACCGTCACCGTCTCCATCCACAGAGAGTGGGTCCGAATTGTAGGTGTTGATTTCTTCACCATCGCTTAGCGAGTCACCATCAGTATCAGCCAGACCAGGATTTGTTCCGTATACTAGTACCTCCAGATAATCATCAATGCCATCGCCATCACCATCAAGACTATCGGGATCTCCGTTGTAGAAGAACTCCTCTAGGTTGCTGAGCCCGTCACCGTCAAAGTCATCCATGCTGTCATTCGTAAATGGATCTAAGCTATTGAGATATTCAAATCCATCTCCCATCAAGTCAAAATCGGTGTCAAACCTCATGACATCAGTGCCTACGTCATTAATCTCAACATCATCATCCAGCAAGTCATGGTCTGAGTCAGCCAAATATGGCAATGAGCCATGAATATTGATCTCAGCTAAGTCCGAGAGAGAATCTCCATCTGAATCGCTACTGAAAGGATCACTCATAGCCCAGACTTCAGCGAGGTTGGATAAGCCATCTGAGTCATCATCATCGCTAGCATCGTTGACAAGTGGATTGAGTCCGAATTCGACCTCAAACCCGTCTGGAATGGAATCTGAGTCAGAGTCAGGATTAGAGCTAGAGGTACCCTGTTCGGTCTCCTCTGCATCAGTAAGATGATCTCCATCCCAATCCTCAGGGGTTGTCAAAATAGTCAGAAATCCATCTCTTCCCCCAATATGAGTATCATTGAGTGCGTTGATTGCGGGGAAGCCTAGGCTGTATGTGGAGCCTACAACGTGCGGATACCCATGACTATCAACAGCAACGGAATATGCAAAATCGTCATCTTCGCCTCCTAGGAATGTAGAATATGTAATTTCATCACCTGCGGAATTAATTCTGAATACAAAGGCATCAAAGACACTGTTGATGGATGAATCCACAGCATTTTCAGTGGGAAAGTCGCTTGATCGAGTATAACCACAGACTATAACATTGGAGTCTTTATCCATGGTAGCAGAAGTTGTATAATCCGATTCTGTCCCTCCAATAAGAGTTGATAGCTCAATTGTTTGTCCATCCTCTGAGAGTCTCACAACGTAACAGTCTGATGATTCAGGAGCTGTTTTCATTGAGTTAACCAGAGGAAAGTTTTCGTCCCACGTATCCCCTATAATATACGGGTTCCTCGTAGGAGATACTACAACTGTGGACGGTGGGAAGTATACATCAGAACCAAATAGGCTTGAGTAAACAAGATCGTCACCGCGACTAGTCAGTTTGAAAATAAACACCTTAATAGCATCATAACCAGGTTCGCCATCCAAATAGTTGCCTTCTGGAAAATCACTAGCCTCAGTATTCCCCACAACATACATGTTGCCCTCGTTGTCAACGGCTATATCAGAAGGCCATTCCCTCGCAGTACGGCCATGAACATCCGAGCCGCCAAAGAACGTCGAGTAGGTCATTATTCCATATGGATTAAACTTAGCCACAAAAATGTCTTCTTCCCCGCCCATTATCCAGTCGTAAGCGTCAACTAGAGGGAAGTCAGGAGACCAAGTTTCACCAGTGATGCACGCATACCCATCTGAATCGATTGCCACTCCAGCCATTTGATCATGTTCGGATCCGCCTAGATAGCTGCTATATACTAAAGCATCACCGAGTGCGTTTAGCTTTAATATGAAACAATCTGCTCCTTCAACCCAACCGTAATAATCTGGAGCGCCATTGTATGATGAATCATAAGCAGCCATTGTAGGGAAGTCTGTCGAGTTTGTTTCGCCAACTACAACTGCGTTCCCAATTTCGTCCACAGCAATATCCACGGTGGTGATCGGGGGCTGCCAGAAGCTCAACCATTCCGAGTCATCAAAGGCAATGACTGATATGTCATCAGGCACCCGCAGGCCCCGCTCGGCCAGCACTATCATAGTACCCGTCA
This sequence comes from Promethearchaeota archaeon, assembly GCA_048937485.1. Classification (GTDB taxonomy): domain Archaea; phylum Asgardarchaeota; class Thorarchaeia; order Thorarchaeales; family Thorarchaeaceae; genus SMTZ1-83. Next base: position 84 of record JBHLND010000270.1, on the reverse strand, counting down.
AGATACGGTTGCTGCCAGCGAAGATGGCCGTTGGAGGCGAACCCATTTCCAGCAGCTCGCGAGTGGCCTGAATCCCCCACTCCT
>JBHLND010000269.1:0-4329 GCA_048937485.1 Promethearchaeota archaeon | reverse complement strand
TTCGTGAATATCCTAACTATCTTGAGATAGCAAGAGCAGCAGGAGCGAATGCCATTCCAACCTTCTGAACGGATTTAGTCAAGGGAATCATTTGAGTTTGGAAGGGCTCACTAGATTCTCTTGATCTTCTTCTTTTGATTGTGGATGAAAACATTGCCTTTTTTGCCCATGAGATGAAACAGTGCGCTGCACCAGTCTATCTGGATTTCTTTAGGAACTGTGTGAGTTCTGCTTGTTGGGAAGGACCTAGCCTCCAGCTTCCTTCAGAGCTTCTCTCGGTGATTTCCTCACGTTCCATATTTCGTAAATGGTAAAGGACAGTTGTTGGTGTAACTCTAACGTTTGCTGCGATTTCTGCTACTGACCTCCAGATTTCAGCATCTAAGGCGTAGATAATCTCAGTTCGAGTAGCAAGACCCCTATCTACATTTCTAATCCAGTGAAGAAAGGCTCGTCTATCAACTTTCAGTTTTTGCTACCCTTTACTACATAGGATTGAATCAAGATTTGTGTATTGGTTGCATATTATCGAAGATTCAATAGATCCACGAAGGAGGCGGGTTCCCTGCCTTCAGTTATAGGTCTAATACGATAATTGGGATACCTGTGGCTCAGCTGCGCCGCTACCCGTGTCCCCATAAGTTTGCGAAACAAGTCCGCCTTTGCGCCTCTCCAAAGATAAACCGTTTCAGTATCATGGTCGACAAAAACAAGAACTTTTTCGGATGATATAACCGAGGCATCTGCCTTTGTTTCCTCAAGCTTTGCATCCGAGTCTATCTCAAAGGCCTCGACCATCGATTAATCTCCTTTCCTCCCAAGGAGGTTAGAAGAAACTGGTACAGGACTACTTAAGACCCTTTTCCATGCAAAGGGGAAAGATGCAACAACCCAGATATCCTTTTGAATACAAATCAACAGAAACAACGATGATACAGCCGTGCCACATAGAGAGAGTGATGGGTCATGTCAGAGACCATGCCTTCCAGAGTGAAATTCATCGACAGGGAAGGAAGAAGAATCGAGGTAGCGATGAATCAAATCACAGCCGCCTTTCCCTTGAACGCGATTCCGGATCACTTGTATAACGAGATGGCAGGAGCTATGGATGGAGAGCTCGACCCCTCCGATAAGATTGATGCGCTCTGGAAATCTACATGCATGAAACCAACTGTGTGCACCTATGACCCAGGTTTAATGTTCCCAATCAACGCTTCAACCAAAATTCTACGGCTAACTCTAACAGACCAAGCAATTCAGGAAATGATCGAGGAGATTGAGGGAGAAGTTCTTTCTTTTCAGGGCCGTCCCTTTGAAGAAACCACGGAAGATCGAATCAATCTCTACAAACGCATATTCCTAGATGACTCAAAGATTGACCGTCTTCGCTTCGGAGCTGTTGAGATGTATGGGGATACAACCTATGCCAATATCCGACGCGACCCCCGCGCATCCATAACGTTTCAGTGGCGAGATGCCGTCGAAAGCACTCACTATAGTTACCAGGCTAATTGTGTTGCAGAAATTGTGTTTCCCGGAGATCCCTTCTATCGCTTCATGAGAATCCTTAGACCTCTATTTTCTTCTCGATTCCTTGACTTGCGACGGTCGGAGTATGTTTGTGCTTACAAGTTCTACGTGTGCGAAACAAAGGACAAGAGCCTGGTATCAAAGCTTGGCTTTCAGATTCCCGAATCTTAGTAGTTGGTCAGGCGAAGCAGTTTCTCCGGCAGCTCTTCCACTGCACCAATATCAAGAACAACACCATGAGCAGACTTCGCCAGTCTATCTGCCGCTCCAAGGTCGTATTCACTCTTCGGCACTAGGATAATGACTTGTATCCCCCGATGCCTCATCTGTTCCATGAGCTTCTCGCATTCAGTTTGGTCACTGAGATAGGCGTCTGATGCAAAGATACAGATTTTCTCCTTTGCTCGCGTTTCCTCGAAGTTATTCAGAGCCAGTTTGAGAGAACTGCGTCCTCCAGTTCCTCCCGATGCCTCCACGTCAAGAAGGTCAGTGGCAACCTTTTCAACGTTGATGTGCTTCTGGTCTATTGCCTTAACGACATGAGTCACGCTATCAAACAGAACCACGCCAAAATCGTCCTTCTGAACTCCATAGAGACCTGCCATTACGCTGATTGCTAGCATTCCCAGCTTCTCCGGTGAATGCATTGACCCTGATTTATCCAGTGCCCAGAAGAATGCTCTGTGTCCCTGATAGCTTTCGCATATCAGGAAATCCTCAACATCTAAGATGCTGAAATCTGATCTTCCCTGCGAAAGCATGGCATCCATTGTCTCTTCAAGGTCGATAAGGTCAATTTCGTCTCCAATCCGGAATGGTCGAACAGTTGTAGATTGCTGAATTCCTCCTAGCATGGATGAGCCCATGGTTGCCTTAGCGTATCTCTTGCCTAGGTCAATAAGAAGCCGTTTTGCTATGTCCTTAAGTCGCTTCTTCAATTCAGATGGTAGGCTGTGTCGATATGTGTACCATATTCGTACTATATTGGTCGCAGGACCACCAAGTAATCCTCCGAACACCTTATCTGCCCTCTCCTTGTCAATCTGACCGGATGGCATTTGTCCGCCTCTGTATCCAGCAAATCCCCTGCCGCTTCCGCCTGGCATGCCCATCGCTGCCGCAAAATTCTCGTGAGCCACCGCCCCTAGAGCAGATTGATTATCTGTGCCTGCAGCCAAATCGGCCAATTCCCTAAGCTGGCCTTCACTCAGGCTAGCCGATGATATCAGATTACTTATTCTATCAAAGTCCTTCACACCTTGCTGAATTAGAGACTTGATTACCTGAAATGATGGATTTAGGAGTTCCATTATCTCGGCCTCAGACATTCCGAGTTTCTCTCCAGCCTCCCTAATTCCTTCCTGACTTGGGGTGACTCCCAAGCGTGAGAGTTCCCTGACAGTCTTTCGCAAATGGGTCTTTGTGGGAGACCTTGAGATAGCAGCATCAGCCATCTTCTGCATGGCTTTGTCCCATTCCTTCTGACATTGTTTGTCGGTAATTGATTGCTGCATCTTGCTCATCTCTCTAATCTTCTGCCTCAAGTAATCAGAAGGAGATGATCTGGAATCTGCATCATCTATTGCTTCGTCAGTCTTCTTCTCGAGTAACTCATCCCAGCTTTTCGATCTTCTGGCTGTATCTGCCAATTGCCTCATGTCAACATTTGTGGATGCACCACTGTCAAACTCCTCGTTATATGCATCGAGTATGTCATTCATAAGATCCGTGTTGGCATGGTCCTTGATCTGCTTGGCAAACTCTGCGGCATCTGCTAGGGGGTACTGCAAAGCTGCATCTTTGACTTTATCCTGAATATTGTCTGGCATCCGTTCCAAGTGGCTAGCATAATCGGCCGCTTCACTAAGATTGCTTAGAGACCCCTCCAGAGTCTTGTTCATTTCAGCCCTCTTCTTCTTGTTTAATGCTCCCATGTCCTCGATATGCCGGAGTGCACGTGCCGCAGTTGAGGGGTCTTTCTTTGCAAGCTGTTCAAACTCCTGCTGCGTATCCTTGTCTCTGCGGAGCGCCTTTCCAGCAACTTGCTCAGCGGCATTTGGTGATTTGCAGACATTATTCAAGGCGCCGAGTGGCTTTGAAGCCATGATATCTTGAGAGGAGAGACTCCCAAGGCCTTCAAGAAGTTTGGAAGCTGCTTGCTGTTTTAGTTCTCTATCACTTGTTATGCCTCTGAGGACTACATCTCCTTCATTAAGATAGCCATCGTCTTGCTCGTTCTGCCTGATCGCTGTTTGATATAAAACGGAGTCCCTACGGGTTCTAAGGTCCTGCAAATACTCGTAGCCTGCCTCCACCATCTCTCTATTGATGGTCTTGGCAAGCTCCTGTTCTCTTCTAATCTGCTCGAGAACCTTCTTCACTTTGTCTTGGGTGCCAGATGACACCTGCGGCTGCGGATGAGGCTGGGGTTTTGCATGACTCTCTTCTTTTCCTAAGACAATGTTCTCGGCAACTATTCGTGCAATCTTCTGATCGTGTGGATGAGTGGTCACAACCGCGGCATCTATGAAGTCATCTAAGGTCAAATCGCCATTTCTAAAATACCTCGCAGAGAGTATCTTCGGAATCGAGGAAGTCTGTCGCACGCTTGGCTTGACGCGGACATCTTTTCTAATTCTCATCCGTGAAACAAACTCGTATGCAAATGAAACTGCGTTGCCGGGTATAGCACTGATTCTTGGTGCAACAGTCATGTTTCTGCACTCCTGGATGACCCAAGGGCACGCCTCACTAGGGAGTTCACGGCAGGCTCGGGATCTATCCCTGGCCTGAATCTCA
>JBHLND010000268.1:0-4339 GCA_048937485.1 Promethearchaeota archaeon | reverse complement strand
GGTTTGCACCATGGAGCCCAACAGTCCAGAAAAATCAGTTTCGCTTTGGATTTGAGGATATCTACTTCACTAGCTCTTACGTCACGAACCAAGGCTCCATCTCCCTTCGCGCTTCACGGAAGGAAATGCCTAATAATGTTGTGAGAAAACTAAGCAGATTTGGAAAAGAAGTGAATTCCCTATCGTCTTCCATTCAGGCGACAGGGATTGCTTCGGGTGTTCTATGCTTCAGCAAGTAACTCTTCGATGATTTGGGTGTAGACTTCTTCAGGCATTACACCAACAAGTCTATCGATCTTATTCCCGCGACCGTCATCAAAAACGACACGCTTCCCTTCGCTGAAAACGAATACACTCGGAACTCCAGTTACGCGGTTCTCGTTGCTGAATTCTCTGTTCTGATCCACATCAAGCTTGACAACCTTGAAGCCTCTATTGCCATACTTTTGGTCGAGCTCCTCCAATAAGGGTGAAAGGGTTCTGCAAGGGCCACACCAGACTGCATGACAGTCCAGGAATACCACCTTGTGATCTGTGACTATTTTGTCTAGCTCGTTTGAGGTTATTTCTTCTACCATAATTCATTCATCTCCCATGCGAAACTGCAAGTGCGACTGTGCATTTGCCTTGCACATCCGTTAAAAAGATTGTGCTAGCTACAGACTATTAAGATACTCAGTAGGGAATAGACCCTGTAGACCGAAAATAATGCGGCGCTGCCAAAATTTGATAAGAGCCAGACCGAAGGGCTTGAAGAGAAGGTGTGAATGGTGCCCGTGCTTCACTGCCCAAAGTGTGGATCCAAGCTTGACATCAGGAAAGGCGGCCACATTTGGACAGTTCGTTGCTACGGATGTGATTCCGAGCTTCTTGTAGATGGCTCACACAGAGACCTCTTCGATGCCTATGATGAGTTCTCAAAAGCAGTGAAGAAAGGTGAAGTAACATCAGCTACTGGCAAGACACGTGCTTCGCCCAAGACCAAGTCACCCGAAATTGATGTTTCCAAACCTAAAAGGAAATCCAGAGTTCGGGGAATGAGAGTTCAATCTGAGAAGGAGATTGAAAAACTCGTGAGGGCGGGCGGCAAAACCATTGGTGGCCTGCCTGAGAATATTCGTTCAATTATAGGTGGCGGCCTAGATTACATCGTGAAGTACACGCACATGCCTAGTACTGATGCTGACTACGGCTGCTCGCTGTCGGACACGCAAATACCAGCTAGACTTGTAGAGTATCTTGAAAAGAGAGGATTCACGAATCTTTACGAGTTTCAAGAGAAGTCATTCAACGCAATACTTAACGGAAAAGATGTAGTGATTGCAGCTCCTACTGCTCAGGGGAAGACAGAAGGCTTCATCCTGCCAATAATCCGTAAATTGCTTCTAACAATCCAGGAGGCCTTTCTTAATCCCGGAATACGAGCACTTCTGGTCTACCCCACCAAGGCTCTGGCTCGTGATCAATATGAAAAGATCGCACAGATGTGCAGGGCCTCAGGCGTAACGGTAGGTATCTTTGATGGGGATGTTTCACAGAGCCAGAGAGCCAAGTTGTATGAGAGCCCTCCTGACATTCTCCTGACAAATCCGGATGTTCTTCATTATCACCTTGGATGGGACCAGTCCCGTCTTGTCCCCCTTCTTAAGAATGTCAAATATGTTGTTTTGGATGAGATTCATCTGTATACGGGCTCAATGGGAACGAATGTCTACTATATTCTCAAGCGTCTTGAGATGGAATCCGGAGCGTTTCAGAAAATTGGCGCATCTGCCACAATTGCAAACCCAAAAGAGTTTGCTGAGCAACTCTTTGATAATGACGTTGAATTAATTGAGTCAGAGAGTGCCAAACGCGGCCCGATTCATTTCTTGATGTATTATCCTGGAAATCGCAGTAAGTACAGTATGATCGTGGACCTTGTACAGCGCCTTCAAAAGGGCGGTTTCAAGACACTTGTCTTTGGCAACACTCATTCGGAAGCTGAAGTTCTCAATATGCTCATCCGAGATACTGGCATTAAGGCAATGGTCCATCGTGCAGGTCTATCCAAGAAGTACCGAAACCAAGTTGAGGCACAGTTTAAGTCGGGAGACCTTTCAGTCTTAGTATCAACTCCCACATTGGAGCTTGGAATTGACATCGGTGACCTTGACAGTGTTGTGAGTATGATTGTATCAATTACTCGTCTGACTCAGAGAATAGGACGTGCCGGCAGGAAAGGCCAAGAGAGTGTTGCTGTTCTTGCTCTTAGAGAGAATGATCCCATATCTTCCTTCTATCGTCACGAACCTGACAAATACTTCACAGATATCGATGCTGCTTACATGGAACCTGAGAATGATGTTGTGGGACACTATCAGCTAATTGCGGCAGCAATGAGCGGCAGATTGGAAGAATCAATGTTTCCACGTCAAAAAAGAATCATTGACAATCTTGTGTCGGAGGGCATCCTGCAAGAAATGCCTAATGGCAATATTCGGGTTGTTGACTTTGAACGTGCGCGGAAGGAATGGAGGGGATACAGCATTCGGGGAATAGGCGATACAGTTCAGATACGTTCCGGGGAAACGACATTGGGCGACCGCTCGATGCCAATGGCGGCACAGGAACTTCATCCGGGTGCCATTTACCTGCATGGTGGGCGCAATTACATGTCCGTTGACTTCCGCTATACTCCTGGCTTTGGCCGAGCCACGGTTGTTCCTTTCAACGATCGCAGCGTCCACACAAAGCCACTCTACTCAACAATGCCCAAGATAATCGAAGTGTTGGATAGAGCAAAAGCTCTTGGCCTCAATGTGATTTACTGCTCTCTCGAAATGACGCAGACCGTCTACGGATACGTGAAGCGTCAAACCCGCTCAGGAAGGGTTGTGGGCAAAAGCGATTTGCCCAGTCCTCTGGAATACAAATACCTCACACGCGGCTTTGCATTTGCAGCACCCCCTCCAGTCGAGGCCGTAAATGATTATACCGATGGCAAGCTCAAGCAAATAAAGGGCCCTCAAATGGCTTCAGGTGAGCTTTACGGTGGAGCATTCCACGCTCTTGAGCATGTCGTAATCGAATCAAGCGATATGCTTACAGGCGGAAGTACCCGGGAGATCGGTGGTGTATCAATGGGTGATTCGGGTATCATATTTGTTTACGATGGCTGTCCGGGCGGCAATGGTGCATCCAAGCTGTTATTCACCAGATTGGAGGAGGCATTCAGGCGGTCAAAGACGATTCTGGAGAAATGCGACTGCAACACAATTGACGGATGTCCTTTGTGCACCTATTCATACCAATGCGGGAACAACAACAGGCCATTGTTCAAAATTGGAGCTCTCGAGAGTATAAAGCAGATTCTTGAAAAGGCTCAAACAAAGGTGGATACCAAGGGATATGCAGGCTATCAGCCCCTTGTCTGAAGAAAGGTGATTCACAGTGAAGGACTTCCTGATTGGCAGAGGTCATGACGGTCCAGCGCGGCTTGGGCGATACAAGTTTGGCGAAGATTACGTAGATACTCCCAGTCTAGTTGGACCCGTTGACATGAGTTCCCTTCAAATGCACTATTCTGTCTTTGGTCGTGGAGAGCCTCGGATTGAAGGTCCTGCTATCATCGCGCTTCCTTCTCAAAAGTCCGTCTTTGAACAGACAAAGTTCGAGCTAGAGGCTTCGAAGTTCCTCCTCCCTTCACTTCCCTCAATAGCAACTCTTGGAGGCGATGTCGGTGCGGTAATGATCTCCCAGCAGCTTGCTCTAATGGAGGAGTACAAGGTTGGAGCAAGTGACGCAGTTCTCCGAATTCCTTCTGTTCTTGATTCTGGCCAACTGGAGGATATCCTAACGACTCCAAAAGAAGCCGGCCTCGTATCTGCGGCGTTCACGTTTGATGGGGCACTAGGTCCCAATGACCATACCAATCTAGTCCTGCGAAGTAGAGTCCCTCGAAATTGGATTGCAATCGCATTGGGCAGAATTGAACCATCTAGCATCCCATTGCTCTTCTACTTGGGCTTTGATTTACTTGATGCAGGTCATGCTGATGAGGCAGCGGCGCTGAGAACTCGTCTTTGGCGCATGGGCTCTGAGAAAGTGGTTGAAACCAGTCAACCCCGGCTATGTTCTTGTCCTTCTTGCATTACGCAACCTGATCTCACAAGTCTGTCTGAAGGTGACCTATACAGAGTATTGAAGGAACACAATCTCTGGACATTCAAGTCTATCCTTTCAGAGAGCATCCAATCATTCAGGACTGGGACGCTTAGATGGTTGGTCGAGTCCATGACACATGCTAGTCCGTCTGCAGCATCTATGCTTCGGAAGGTCGACAAAGAGCTCTACCCGT
>JBHLND010000023.1:0-18390 GCA_048937485.1 Promethearchaeota archaeon | reverse complement strand
TGATTGCCTTTTCAATAGCCGCACCCACTTCACCCAGACGCACTCCTGGTTGAATGATCTCAATGGCAGCATCCAAAGCTGACTTGGCTGCTGCTACAAAGTTCTCAAAGGAACCATCAAGGTCAATGGTGACAGCTGTGTCAGATAAATGGCCATTGACATGAGCTCCCAAGTCTATCTTGACAAGTCCCCGGTCGGGAAAGACTCTCTGGTCACCATGGGGACTTGTGTAATGCGCAGCCTCCTCATTGACAGAGATATTGCATGGGAAAGCGATACCACCACTTTTGCCAGCATACTCGAGAATCTTTCTCTCAGCCAATGTGCATATTTTGAGCAATTTCACCCCTGGCCGAATTTCTTTACTCACTTCTTCTATGACTCGAGCTGCAATGCGTCCAGCTTCTACGAAATCGGGGTGGGGAGTGGCCGTCATATCGTTTACACCTAGCAAAGTGATGAATTATCCAATCTTAAGATGTTCCATAGGTGAAAATCCAATCGATTACGGCATCCTGCATGACAAGGAGAGAGCATTATAAGTACCGACAGAATTCGGTCCGGTTAGTCAAATGAACCAAAGACATGGAGGTTAGTTAGTGAAGGTAACGTATCTTGGCCATGCCTCATTCATGATAGAGTCTGATGGAAAGACAATCCTTGTGGATCCTTGGTTAGAAGGACCTACTTCGCCAATCAAGGTAGCGGACGTTGAATCAGCAGACATCGTCCTAGTGACTCATGACCATGGCGACCATGGTTACAGCGAAGGTGTCGAGATTTGCAGGAAGACCGGCGCCACCTTTGTCGCGATAAACGAGCTAGGAATTCAGGCAAAGACCGATGGAGTAGAGAATGTCCATACACTGAACATTGGTGGCAGTGTGTCAATAGACAATGTAATTGTGACACTAGTTCACGCTTTCCATTCTTGCGGGAAGGGCGCTCCAACTGGCTTCATTGTAAAACTGCCAAGTGGAACATTTTACCACCCCGGAGATACAGGGGTTTTCACAGATATGCAATTACTCGGTGAGATATACGAGATAGACCTTTTCTTTGCATGCGTCGGCTCCTATTTCACAATGGATGAACTACAGGCAGCAATGGCAACGAAACTTGTGAATCCGCGCATTGTAGTGCCAATGCATTATGGCACATTTCCAGTGATTAAAGCAGACCTTCAGAAATTCGTGGAACTAGTTTCTGAGAAGTCACCTGAAACAAGAGTTGAGATCATTAAACCTGGCGAATCAAGAAGGCTTGCTGCATAGGAATATCAGAAATAGAAAGTGGCCGATGCCTGTGGCCCATATCACTAACTCCCAGCTTCACAGCATCGGAAATACATCCGGCTCTGCCGAGTTGTCTCGTGTTGGGCATATCTGACATCGGCCGTCCTGTCAATATACGAAACCGGGGTGACCCACAGTTCATCTAAGGAGAAATCCTCATCATGTGAGTCCGTTGTGGCTCGTCCATCTGGTGCTTGACAGGAAACGGTCCAGACTGTCACCCGCTCCTTGCGCAACACTTCACGGGCATAACCTCAGTGCGCCCTCGTAAGTGGGTTATTTCTCCTGGACAAGTATGCATTCTTTCTAATGGTTATTAGGATTGTTAATTGGCGCGGATTGCACAGGAAGCCTTCTCAACAAGAACCAGTTGCTTTCATACATTGGCACTAACGACAGCTTCAAATACGCTATGAAACCAGTCGAATATGTAAGGCTGTGCTGAAGAGGCTTCAGCTTGACCTTACATTCATCAAATCATCATATCACAGGTGCTGCAGACTCTGCAAATCAACTCGAAGACGAGTTTCAGAGAGCTGTTGTACCATTCACAGGAAGCTTATCATTCATCACTCATCTGAATCACGCAATTACCAATGCATATTCAAAGGGAACTGAACCGAAAAGAATTCGGATCCCTTGTGGGGCATGAAAAAAAGCATCTTTAGGTCCGAAAACGGACGCGGAACGGGTAGGTACGCCATAGTACGATTTGCAGGGGTCTGTGGTACTGCACATCATAGGAGAATATACCATTGGGTACTGACTTTGACTCAAGTACTGCAAAATACGTCATCAGGGCAAAAATCGAAATCGATGGAGTAGTCGACAAGCCGGATGTTGTTGGAGCAATCTTTGGACAGACCGAAGGTCTCTTAGGTGAAGACCTCGATCTTCGTGAACTCCAGCGGACCGGAAGAATTGGGAGAATTCAGATTGCTATGCGTTCCTCGGGGGGGAAAAGCAAAGGTGAGATCGTTATCCCTGTATCTCTTAACAAGACTGCAACTGCGATACTAGCGGCATCCATTGAAACAGTGGACCGTGTTGGTCCGTGCACCGCCAAAGTAACTCTCGAGAAGGTTGAAGATATCCGAGGTGCGAAAAGAAGGAGAGTTGTCAGTCGTGCTATTAGTATCCTCAAGGGTTGGGAAGAGGATATTGCTCCTGGCACTGAAGAAATCACAACTGCTGTTACAAGAGGCAGGAAGGGTGCGATTTCTAAATTTGGCCCTGACAACCTACCTGCAGGTCCTGACCTAGCCAACAGCAAGGAAGTAATCATCGTTGAAGGCCGTGCTGACATTCTCAATCTTCTAAAGTACGGAATTGAGAACACAGTCGCTGTGGAAGGAACACACATTCCAAAATCAATCATCGACCTTACCAAGAAGAACAAGAAGAAGATCATCGCTTTTCTCGATGGAGACAGAGGCGGCGACTTGATTCTGAGAGAATTAATGCAGGTTGCCAAGGTTGATTACATCGCACGTGCTCCAGAAGGCAAAGAAGTGGAAGAACTCACACGTCGAGAAGTCACAAAAGCACTTCAAACCCAGATTCCTGCGGATCAGGCACTGGCCTTAGTTGGCGATAGAAGGCAGCCATCAGAAAGGATGAAGGCTCCATCACGTACTAAGAGGGACATTCGTACAAGGAGGACCGACCGACGCGCTCCACCTCGAAGAGATGAAGAAGTTGCTCAAAGAGAGCCAAGAAGAGGCGCGAGACCATCGAGAAGGCAGCCATTAGAAGTAGATGATGTATTTGTGCAGAAAGCTGGCGAAATCAAAGAGGCATTCAAGGCTGTTGTATTTGACCAAGACAAGAAGGTGATTGCAGAGTGCGGTGTGGCTGAACTCGCAAAGACCCTCGAGGATTTGGAATTCCCAAGTGTCATAGTCTTTGACGGTGTAATTACCCAACGACTAGTAGACATTGCGAAGGGGAAGAAAACGGCTCTCATAATCGGTGCTGCAATTGCCGACCTAGGAAAACAGGTCACTGGAATCCAGATTGCAACCTTTGATGACATCGGCATCTAGTTTCAATAACAATACAAGATTAGGAATCGGGGATCGATTGCTAATTCGTCCCCGTTCCCCATTTCTTTCAGTTTCATTTCTCTAGTAATACTCACAATTATGATTTCCATGAGGAAGTCATCTTCCAGCGGCGAGTGAAACTTGAAGGTCGAAGAACTTGCTTCCATTCTAGACGGAAAGGAATCAACAGCAGAAGTGAAAATAGTAGACGATCCTTTTCAGAGGGTAATAGGTCAAGACCATGCTATAACTCTGGTTCGCTCGGCCGTCATTCAAAGAAGGCATGTTCTATTATGCGGTGAACCTGGAATTGGAAAATCAATGCTTGCCAACGCCGCTTTCTCTCTTCTAAGTGCGGCAAGGGAAGAAATCATTCTGTTGCCCAACCCAGACCAGAGCAATAGGCCTCGGGTTGTCGTGCGCAACGTGAAGAAAACGCCGCCGACTAAGGTACGCACAGAGTCCGTCATCGATGAATATGTTCGTCCGGATGATTTACCTTTTGAAGTCGCCGTTAAAATGGGGTTCCGATGTCCACAATGTGGCAGTCTTTCTCTACCAATACAGGCATTATGTATGGAATGCGATGCACCCAAGCTATGTGACTGGAAAGCTGATACAACACAACAGTACAAATCCTTCTCAGGCCTGCTGCGAGCCTATGACGTTTCGCACGAATCTGCTCTAAGAGAAGTCACCTTCCGAGAGGGACTAGCCGAAATAACATTCTGTCGAGAGGGGTATGATAATATCAGAGTCCTGCGACAAATATTGAGTCCTGATGAACTGGAAACACAGCTTAGCTATCAGGGCCCAATCAATGTGCTAGTTTCAAAGGATATGCCACGATTTGTAAGAATAAGCGGAACGAGCTCTGTAGAATTACTTGGTGATGTTAAACACGATCCATACGGGAGCGCCGAAGACCTTGGTATTTCTCCGCACATGAGAGTCGTACCAGGTGCTATCCATGAAGCCCATGAGGGGATTCTATACGTCGATGAGCTGGCTGCTCTGGGTTCTTTTCAGAAACACCTTCTCACAGCAATGCAAGATCGAAGATACCCAATCTCAGGCCACAATCCAAGTAGTTCAGGCGCCGCAGTGCGTGTAGATGATGTCCCCTGCGACTTCATTCTCTTTGCAGCCTGCAATATTGAAGATTTGAAAGGTATTCTTGCTCCGCTGAGATCCAGAATTCGTGGATATGGATACGAAATATTGCTCAATCACTGGATGCCCGCAACCGCTCAGAATGCTAATCGTCTTGTGAAATTCATTGCAAATACTGTAGCAGAAGATGGAAAGATACCTCATCTCAGTGCCGAATCCGCGCTGACCATAATCCAAATTGCACAGAATATGGCAAAGGAAATTGATGGACAACGAGATGCCTTTACCCTTAGACTTAGAGAGCTTGGTGGAATCGTGAGAATATCTGGCGACTTGGCCGTTCAGGACAAAGCCAATCTAGTAAATCCGAGTCATGTACAGAGAGCAGAGGGATTGAGCAAGGGTCTAGCTGCTTTCGAGTCAAGGGAATACAGGTTTTCTAAGTATGCTAAGGAACAGAGCCCGTACGAAGACTATTTCTTCTGAATTGGGCGTTTCACAGATGGTGTCACCTTGAAAATTCTGAAACGAGTCCTCAAAGAAGGCAAAATTACACTTAAAATTGAGCTGCTAGATGACCTCTGGCATCTATACAATGTTGTAGGCCCGGGTGATACCGTTGTATCAAGAACATCCAGACGTGTGAAGGTCGGGGATGATGAAGGCCGAAAACAGGAAAGTGTTCGTAAGCCAATGACACTTGTCCTTCGTGTAGATGATGTTGCTTTTCATGCTTTTTCAAACAGAGTTCGAATAAAGGGAGTCATCCTTGAGGGTCCCTCAGACTTAGTCAGCATTGGTTCCTATCACACATTCAATGTGGAAGTAGGGCATACCTTGACAATAATCAAGGAACATTGGCCCAAGTATCTCCTTGACAGATTAGATCAGGCACAGAAAGAGGGGTTGAGACCAGTCTGTCTTCTAGTCACAATCGAAGATGGCACTGCAGAGCTCTTTCTCATTGCAGATTTCGGGATAAAAGAGGCTGTACGTATTAGAACAAGCATCTCTCGAAAAAGAGGTGATCAGAAATCATATGATGCCACTATGCGTGACTTCTTTGATGATGTGACTCTTGCTATTCGTTCGCAGCTTGAGCAGAGCGAAGTTGCTCTGATAGTAATTGCAGGTCCCGGATTTGTCAAGGACCATTTTGGCGAGCGTCTAAAGGGAGCTGGAATTAAAAACCTCCCCTCTGTAGTAGTTGAGGCTGCAAACTCAATAGGACTTCCAGGCGCGAAGGAGATTCTATTTCGTGGAGTCATCTCAAAGGCTGTAGAGAGCCTGAAGATTGAAACTGAAACCAAGCTCATCTCGGAAATAATAGAGCATATTGCGAAAGGAGACGGACTGGGCGCGTATGGGGACAAAGAGGTTGCCAAAGCTGTTCAATATGGGGCAGTTGAAGAGCTGTTGATTACAGACATTAGGTTACGTGAGGGGGATGACAAGCAGAGGAGATGGATGGACCGTCTGATTCATGACACTGAGAAGGCCAGAGGCAAATTTCACATTGTATCGTCAGACCATCCCGCAGGAGACCAGCTCCAAAACCTCGGCGGAATCGCCGCTATTCTTCGCTTCAAGATAGACAATTAGTCAGTCATAGTGGATCGAAAAGAACCTGAAGTCTATCCCAAGATGGATACTCAAAGACCAATCCAATCTCAAGTTCCTTTCCTTCATCAACAGCATCCCTTAGCTCGTCTGAGATTTCATCCAATATCCATCCAGCGGTTTCAATGCGCATTCGAGAGTAATCAAGATTCATCAGATTTTCCGGAACATCGAATTCATCTTTCAGTATCGAACCAATCTGTTCCAGTTGCCCGCTGGTTAACTTCTTACCATGGGGGGCTCTGATTATCCCCAGAATCAGTAGAGGATCTGACTCATCTCTATCTTCAAACTCACGAATCGTGTTCTCGAGCCGTCGTGAGAGTCTATTGCGCATTTGAACTGCATCTTTGAATCGAGCAGAGCAATAATGAACTGAGAGTTTCTGGAGGGCATCAACAGACCACTCTAGTATATCACTAGCAAGTTCAGCGCTGCCATCAATTGCGGCAGTTCCGGTGTTTCGTAGTCTTAGACCTCGTCTAACAAGTGATTCGAAGTTGGTCTCACTACTTTCAAGTTCGTTGATATTGAGAAATGATACGCCAATTCTCTCAGCTCTGGTAGCAACTTCCTTGAGATACTCACCTTGATTTGGGAAAACAGGTACTTCTATTCCAACATCAATGTTCATCTTGGCTGCTGCTTCAATTCCACTCCAGTCCTTAGCCTGAGGATGAAATCGTATCTCATCAAGTCCAGCATCTGCCAACTGCTTCAAAACGCTCTCAGATACATCTGCTTGGCTGGTATACAGATGAATGTGAAAGTCCTCCCCATACTGGGCTTTTAGGAGCCTGATATACTCCAATGTACGTTCAAGTCTGCATAGAGGGTCGCCACCACTGAATCCAGCACCATCCGCTGCAATTGCATTTAGCTCGAAGATGATGTCTTCATCTGATTGCACTGGCATCTCATCAGCGAAGACAATGTCTTTCTTTGCCTTTTCTTCGGATAATGGACAATAGAAGCAATTGCTATTACAGCGGCCTGTGACAAATAACACCATCTTTGTTCCTTTGGCGCAGCGCTTGCAACCTTCTGGCAATTGGCCTACAAGCAAAGAGTTTGCCTCGATACTCTTGACGAATCGTTTCATTGCTCTGCTCCTATCCTCCTCGTTTCTCAGCTGTCCTCCGAATCGCCGGGTCACTATCAACCAGGATCTTTGCTACCTCTTCAAATCCTTCATCATCCGACAAGGGACGAGTAAGATAAACGCCGGTTCTGCCAACATTATCACGTCTTGTAAGCACTCTGACTCTTTCTTTGGCAATATCAATACTAACACCAAGTTCCCGTGCAATTTGATGTTCGTAGCCAATAACGCCCCGCTCCACATGACCTGTTTCGTTGGGAACTATTAAGACCAATCTCTTATCCACTCCTGGAACCCTACGACTATCGCGTAAGTCTTGAATTCCTATTCGTCCGCCCCATTGATAGAACTCAATCTCTCTTGATCTGAACTTGAATAGTGGAAACGTAATGGTGAAACCTTGGTCTAGGTGCATATGCCCCTTGAGAACCATTGAGGGTGTTGCTTGAACCAATTCCCTATGAATTCCTTTTCCAAGGGCCACCTCGATTCTGTAGCTTGAAACTGGGTATGGAATTATGACATCGATATCGGAGGTCTTGGAAACATCACCTCGGGCAAGAGACCCGTACACAAAGGACTCAATCCCAATACTCCCCAGTTTCTCCATTACCCCAAGTGCCTTAGTTCGCAGTTCCGCCAAAATTTTCCAATGGGGCTTGTCGTAGACCACTGTCCGTTCTTCATGCAGAGTTTCAGGCCGCTTTGCCAACAACTCACGCTCCAAGTTCTGCCAGTAGTGAACAAGCTTTGCACACCTTCATAGAGGTCGGTGTTCCACACGACTCGCATTCTTGTATCTCTGAAATGAAAGGCTCCTGTTCAAAGGCCTTGGCTATTGCTTCGGCCGAACGGAGGATTGCAAGCAAGGTCCCAGGCCGCTTGTATTCCATCTCATTTAGAAAAGCCCTCAAATCATTGCGATACGCCTCCTCAGAATAGGGGCAAGGAACATCATGATATGGCAGATCCAAGTGATAGGTATACGCAACAATGTCTCTTTCAGACAGCTCCATTATTGGCTTGACACGAGGTCTGAATCCGGAGAAAGTGACGTTTCGTGATCTATTTGTGCGCGCGATACGCCTACTATCACCGCGCAGCATATTCATCATTACTGTCTGGGCTTCATCATCTAGATTATGACCAGTTGCAACAACATCAGCATTGAGCTCCTGTGCTGCAGCGTTCATTGCATGGCGTCTGAGAACTCCACAATAGGAGCAAGCCCCCATTGATACATCCTGTCGTAGGCTAATTATCTCATCCAATGAGTGTCCGAAGAGGCTTTGAAAGGTTCTAACTTCAAGTTTCAAGCCAAGCTTTGAAGAGAGTGCCTGTGCAGCTTCCATGGCCTTGTTTCTGTAGCCCTTGATACCTTCGTCTATTGTGAGGGGAATTATCTCCGTATCAGGATAGTCCTGTTCTATTTTGAAAAGAACATCGAGCAGTACTGCACTGTCCTTCCCCCCAGATACTGCAACAACTATTCGATCCTTCTCGCTTAGCATCTTGGATTTATTGATGGTCTTCTGTACTCGCTGAAGAGTAGTAGTCACAAGGCATGACTTACATAGCTGTTCTGCTGTATACCTCCTTAGATATACTGCTGGTTTTCCACACTTAGAACAGTCAATGGACATATACTAGTAACTCCGCAGGTCTCAAAGGCCCGTTTTCAGTTAAAGCCTCTCATTTGGTTGCAGTTCTGAGAAAAGGGCAAAAGAGTCCTACCAAGTTCATCCAAGAAGCTTCCTATGTTATGAATAGCTGAGAATACAGCTAGTCTATTTGCTCTTCAAGACCTTCTTGCGAATTTCTTCAGCTGATGGAATTGGTGGTGGTGGCGTATTAAGAGCAGCCTTCGAGATGCGAAACGTTGCAGCATGTATGATGTCATCTATGGTCTTATGCCACTCTGCTGGTGACAAGACTTTATGAAGGTCCTTGAATGCATCTGCGAATCTCTCAATTCGAGCCAAGGACTCAACCCTATCTTGTGCAAGGCGTTTCTCATCAAAGAAATGTAATGCATATCCCTTAACAGCCTCCCAATCAATGTCCGAATTTGACTGGAGGATAAGCTTCAATCTAGCTAATGGTTCCGCCCACGAGCCAGGAAGAAACATCACAAGATATTCTGTGATGGCTTTACGTGCCCGCTCACGGGTATCTTGAATTGTAGACATTTGCGGAGTAATCATAATTCATCCTTTGTGAGTAAGATTAGCTCCTTTTTAGGTCCGATAAAGGGAAAAACCGGCTATTTTTGGTTATTCTTCCTATCCAAATAGTCCCTTCCCCATCCATAGACTCAGACCAATGCTGAGAAACAGAATGGAGATAGCCAATACTCGGGATGGCCACATCACATACTGTATCTTCTTCTCGTCCTTTGTCACAAGACGAAGACCATCTCGTAAGATTTTATCCCCATCAAACAATGGAATTGGTAGCAGATTGAACAGACCCACGGATATGAGGATTACCCAGGACCAGAAAAGAACCTGGCCTATATGAAACACGTAGAAGGAATCAAGGAACAGATCCCATCCTGGCTTTGGTGTCCAGTAGTCAGTTCCGTATATGCCAATATATCCTCGTGACGCATTTTGCGGGTGTTCGCCCAACAGAACCATAAAAGAAGACCCATTAAGAACATGAATGGTGACCATTGCGCCCGAGGGCACATCTCTCAAGAAATCACCCACATCTGTCCATGTATCTATTGTTGTGTCATTAAGGCCCACAATAACGTCTCCAAACTGCAATGCTGCAGCACCAGCAGTCCCTGGTTCTGTTTCATAGATAAGAGCACCAGACGGCTGATTGAAGGCTATGGACATTATCGGGTTAAAGTTTGCAATCAAGAGGAACACAACGAAACCTGTGATGAAATTCGCATAGGACCCTGCCGCAAGAAGGCGCATCCTTTGCGTTGGTGTTGCATTCTTTTCATAGACTTCTTCATCCGGTTCAACAAAACCACCGAATAGGAGAAAGAAGAACAGTAGACCAGAACTCTTGATAGGAATATCTTCCCTTGAAGCTGCCAACCCGTGTGCAAATTCATGTGTGATAAGTGTGATTCCCAGACCGATCATCATGTAGAATAAGGGCAGACCAGTGATTGTGACTCCTGGAATGATTGGAATCACTCCACCTGCATCTACTGGTGCTATGAAGAACTTCAATAGATTATCAGTGAAAATCCAGAATGCAAAGAGCATTCCACCAAATGCCACAATGATACCTGCGGTCCAGAACGCTCGAGGGGATCTCTTCCCTGCTCTGGTCAAAAGCGAGTTAAGTCGTTCTGTCCTAAACATTAGGAAGAGGGGTGTACCCGCGTCAATCCCCTTTTCATTCAATTTGTCAATTCCTATTGCTTGGGCAATAATGTAAATCGCAATCCATAGAACTATGATTAGTAGGACTAGAGTTAACGGGTCCATTGTGTGTTACACCCTTGGTAGATAGCTGCACCGTCAGGATTCTGTGGATGTTATAATGCTTATGTAGTGAGCCTTCTCTCGACCCGACCACAATCCTCATAAAGTGATTCCATTTGCGTACGGCCGGAGTCCGTGTTACGGGCTGCCATTATAACTCTAGGCAGGCGATTTGTTAGTTGCCATTCAAACTAGTCATATCTGACCCCGAAAGCGGAAAATCTGTCCAGTACGAGCTAGACGATGCCAAGACTAACGCTATGGTTGGGAAGCATGTTGGAGAGATTGTGGAAGGGGATGTTTTGGGTCTTCCAGGGTACAAGCTAAAGATTACCGGAGGCAGTGACTCATCCGGATTTCCAATACGCCCGGATGTCCATGGCAGCGGCAAAAAACGCGTATTAGTTCATGGCCCACCTGGTTTTCGTCCAAAGCGAAAAGGTATTGCCAGACGAAAGACTGTGAGGGGCAGAGAGTTAAGTCCTACCATTTCTCAGGTTAACATGAGGATTGAAGAAAAAGGCAGCACACCTCTCGAAGAGCTTGTCATGAAGGCCGCATAGGCTCTCCGGAATCCATCCGGGTTCATTTTGATTGAACATCAGCCATTACGCTCAACTAGGGCAAAAGCTGTCCGGGTTATTGGACATGGTTTATAAACATGATTCAGTTCGGTTTATTGTACAAATCAAACTAGCGGTCCTTGGAAGTGAGGATTAGGTGACTATAACGTACGAAGGACAATCACAAGTCAGCATTGGTACTCTTGGTCATGTTGACCATGGCAAGACCACCTTAGTGGAATACCTCACTGGTGAGTGGACCGATCGCCACTCAGATGAGGTGCGGCGAGGAATCTCCATCCGTCTTGGATACGCAGCAACAACACTCTTGAAATGCAAAAATTGCCCCGAGCCTGATGCCTATACAACCTCTCACCTTGCCAAGGATGGGAAATGTCCGAAATGCGGCGGAGAGGTAGACGTTCTACGTGAGATTTCTTTTGTTGACAGTCCTGGTCACGAATCATTGATGGCCACTTGCCTAAGTGGTGCAAGTCTAATGGATGGTGCTATCCTAGTAATCGCCGCTGATGAACCCTGCCCAATGCCCCAGACTTCGGAACATCTTCGTGCTCTGGAAATTGTTGGCGTCAAGAACATTATCATTATTCAGAACAAGATAGAGTTGGTTTCTAAGGAACAAGCAATAAAGCATCACAAGCAAATCGAGGAATTCGTCAAGGGCACTTCCGCAGAGAACGCTCCCATAGTGCCAGTGTCGGCTATATTCGGAGCAAACACAGACCTGCTAATTCAAAGAATCCAAGAAGTGATTCCCACACCAGTCAGAGATGAAGATGCGCCTCCAAAGATGTTTGTAGCCAGGTCTTTTGACATAAATAAGCCTGGAACACTTCCAAAAGACCTTCAAGGTGGTGTTGTTGGAGGATCAGTTGTCAGAGGGGTCCTTAGGATAGGGGATGAGATTGAGATCACTCCTGGAGCAAAAACTGACAAGGGATTCCTGCCAATTAGAGCCAAAGTTGCGAGTCTCTTATCGGGGAGTAATAATCCCTTGCAGGCGGCCCGCCCAGGTGGACTTATTGGTGTTGGAACTGGCCTTGATCCAGCATCCACACGTGCCGATCGACTAGTTGGAAATGTGGTTGGCAAAGTCGGAAAGACACCAAAGACAATCGACAAGTTGATGATCACCCCCAAGCTCATGGAACGAGTCGTTGGGATGGAGTCAAGGAAAGAGGTTGAGAACCTCCGACTTAACGAGCCTCTGATGCTCGTTATTGGCACTGCTGCGACAGTTGGAGTCATTACACGACTTCACGGAGAAGAGGTTGAATTGTCTCTGAAGCGTCCTGTGGCTGCTGAGAAGGGACAACGTATTGCTCTTGGGCGTAGAGTAGAGAATAAATGGCGGCTCGTTGGTTACGCTGAGATTTGAGCCGAGTAAGTGAGCAAATTGGCCGTTCCAGTAATTGTCGATGCAAACTTCATGACAGTACCTGCCCAATTTGGCGTTGATGTGTTCGCTGAGGCAGAAAGAGTGCTTGAGCAACGCGTTGAGTTCATCATGCTCAGCTCAGTCTTGAAGGAAATCGAAGTGATCTCAGAAGGAAGCAAGAGTCAAACTGACAAGCGAGCTTTTGGTATTGCACGAAGTCTTGCAGACAGATGCAAACAAGTTGATAGCATTCATCCACAATTACCTGTTGATGACCAACTTCTTGAATACACAATCTCCGTGAATGGTGTCTTGGCAACCAATGACCGCAATCTTCGAATCAACGCCAGGAAGAAAGGAGTTCCAGTTCTTTTCCTAAGAGGTAAGAAAAGACTAGTTCTTGATGGCTTCAAAGTATGAGGCCGATTCACAATGTTTTTATGGTTACCCAAGCGTAGCACCGCTGAGCCGGCGGGTTCAGACTGAAGTGATTCATCCATCAGTCTGGTTATTCTACTAGGAATTGTCCTGTCAAGCAAGGAGCGTTAGTCCATGTACAGCGTAGTAACAGTACGAGATGTTGTCAGAATACCTCCAAAGGAATTCGGTTCACCTATAGAGGAAGCTGCAATGGTCCACTTGCGCAAGCAGCATGAGAATGTCCTTGACAGAGACGTTGGATTAATGATTGCAGTAATCGGAATAGATGAGATTGGCCAAGGCCGTCTAATGCCTGGCGATGGTGCCACCTATCACTCAGTCACGTATCAAGTCCTAGTATTCAAACCAATCCGTGGCGAACTTGTGGAAGGCAATGTGGTAGAATTGATGGACTTTGGTGCATTCATTAGAATGGGTCCTCTTGACGGTCTCTGCCATGTCAGCCAAATCTGCGATGACTTCATCACACAGGACTCGAAGGGTAGTGCGCTTCTTGGAAAGGAAACTGGCAGAACTCTCTCTGAAGGAGATAGAGTCCGCGCACGAATAACATCCATCAGTTTCGAGTCCGGTAGCCGGTCCGGAAAACTGGGACTCACTATGCGACAGCCTTTCCTTGGAAAGGTTGGTCCTGACCACTCTTGGGTGGAAGAAGATGTCCGAATGGCCCGAGGCGAGAAGTCAAAGAAGGATAGTAAGAAGGACGCCAAAAAGAAATAGTGGGGGAGGAACGGGATGGCAAAACCAAGAGCTTGTCGAGAATGTCATTTTCTTACCACTGAGGACCAATGCCCCAACTGTAAGAGTACCAATCTGTCATCATCTTATACAGGAATAGTTGTAATACTTCCCGGACGCGATTCTCATGATGATCCGAGAAAGAGCTCGTATGTAGCAGCTAGACTCAACATTGATAAACCTGGGAAATACGCTCTCAAGGTTCGATAAATGCCGCTGCTGTGGTGAAAGCTTTATTAGACAACCCCGGGTCGAATGGCTGACTCCACCCGTGAAACACCCAATTACTGAGTGATGCAAATGAAGATTGAAATCCTCGAAGAAAGGGAAAACAAGCCTCTTGCTAGAAGAGAGATCACATTCAGAGTAGAACATGCCGGAGGAACTACTCCTAGCAGGGCTGACATACGTGCCAAAATAGTGGCCCAAATTGATGCTGATGATACTAGAGTTGTGATTAGGAGTCTTGTGACCAAATTCGGAAGTGGTGTTGCTGAAGGCACTGCCCGAATCTACGATAGTTCCGAACAGATGCAGAGGGTGGAGCAGAAGTACATCTTGGCAAGGCATGAGGGGAAGAAGGAGGAATCATAAATGACTCATAAGATGTACAAAGTCGATAAGAAGGGAGCAATTACTCGGGATCGCAGGGAATGCCCTCGGTGTGAGAAGGGTACTTTCATGGCTGAACATTTTGACCGTTTTGCTTGTGGTCGTTGTGGCTACACAGAGTTCAAGCGGAAGGGCAAGGTAGAGGATTAGTCTATTTCTCAATTGACTTGAAGGTACCGGCAGCTATTCACCAACTATTGCCATCACCCATCGTATGAATATTAGCACCCCAACTACTACAGTGAGTAGCAGATTAACAGTAAATACGCCCGGAACAAACACTTCCGCCAGTGCGGCTAGAATCATTGCAATGGGGAATGTGACTATGAAGGGAAGAGTAGCTAT
Organism: Promethearchaeota archaeon; assembly: GCA_048937485.1. GTDB lineage: Archaea > Asgardarchaeota > Thorarchaeia > Thorarchaeales > Thorarchaeaceae > SMTZ1-83. Next base: position 3,665 of record JBHLND010000023.1, on the reverse strand, counting down.
GGTAAGAGAAACCTCCTCAGTTGACACCATGGATGTCACGAGAATCAGTATCCAGACTGCGTAGATGGCAATGAGAAGAGCAATTTCCAATATCATGCTGAATGTCACTTTCTTGCCTTGGCTACAACAATATATGTATTGCAGCCGCTATATAGCGTCATCAGGTGGTCATTATGAGGTGGTCATACCGCGACCGCGAGCATGCTGGAAGGATTCTGGCTGAAGAACTTCTTAAGGCGAGAGAATGGTCTAGGCCCCTGATCCTTGCGATTCCTAACGGTGGAGTTTCGGTTGCAGCACCAATTACTGATGCACTAAAAGCCAGCTTTGATGTCATCATTGTTCGCAAACTTCAGATTCCACACAATCCCGAGGCTGGATTTGGCGCGTTAACTTCGTTAGGAACAATGATTCTGAATGAAGGGCTCGTTGCCAGAATTGGGCTTTCCGAGAACGACATCAAAACGGTTCGTGAAAGAACTCTGAAACAGATTGATTCAAGGAAAGAAGCATACAGCGGACTTGTTGGGATCGAGAATCCCAAGGATCGTGATGTCATCTTAGTCGATGACGGATTAGCCTCAGGATTCACTATGGTTGCTGCAATTCAGTCAGTGAAGACGACTGGGCCCAACTCAATTACAGTTGCTGTTCCGACATCTTCTAGGAGTGCTGCTCAGAGAGTAACGCCACTTGCAGATTCTTTGGTCTGTCCGAGAATCGAGTCGGGATTCTCCTTTGCTGTTGCAGATGCCTATGAGAACTGGTATGATGTTCCCGAAAGCGAAGTTCTGGACTTATTGCAAGCGTTTAGAGCAGGTTCTAAGGCACAAACCTGATGATATTTGCCATCAAGTACTTCGCTAAGTTCTGCCGGCAACTCTGTCCAATGTGAGCTTCAGATCCTCTGCAGAGTAGCTTGAGAATGATGCCCAAAGATTCGTTAGTCTATCACATGGATATAGACTGCATTCTGAGCATACATTGTACCCATTCTCTTTTGCACACAGTCTAACCTCACAATCTTGACAGAATTTGTGCAATCTCTGACTAAAGCAGCCATCACAGATGATATCCTCTCTTTGGTACTGATTGCTCTCATCAGACCACTTCTTGGCAATCTCATCAAGTTTTCCCAAGTCATTGGTCTGTGTTGCAGTATACGCCTGACAATTATTGCAGGTTATACCGCAGGGAGCTATAATCTCTTTCATATCGAGTCCGTGGCATCAAGATGGAATATGTTTTGTACCGACTTATGTTGGTGTTCTGGTGAAAATCCAAATCAAGAAGAGGTCGCAAAGCTTATCCAACTTCCATAATAGAATAGCTTGGGGATAGAGTTGATACTGGTCTATCTAATAATACTGGGGGTTTCAATTGGACTGGCTTTCTTTGCCTACGCCCGTTTTGTCCGCTTTTCTGATCAACCTGGTGTTCAACAACAAGAGATTTCCAGTATGGTCGGAGGTCGCGTGAATCGAGTTACCACGAGCGCTGTACCGAAGAGCATGCCTGCCCATTTGATGAGCGAATCGGAGCGAGAAGAACAATAAATTGGCAAAAAGAACTATGTTATGAGAATACTTGGCCCGATGAACGCGAATGAAAGACACCGGCCAATTACGGTAAATGTGCCAGACAGTTTAGTGCACTGCCTACCTGAACTCTTACTAGCTTTCGGATGGGAATTACCTCAAAGTTTGTTCCTTTGAGAGTGTCTTTCACCATGGTTTCAACATACTCATCCAGTTCGGTTCCAATTTCCATAAGTTTCTCCTTCTTCTCCGGATGAATTTCTGTTGCCTCATCGCATAGTCTGGCCACCATTGCCGGTCTAAGGACCCCATAATACCTTGTAGCAATCTTGGAGTCAAAGGCCTGAGCAACTGTTGCCTTGCCTTCGTACATAGAGTTGGTTTTTGCATGATGAATTCTTGGAGCTATTCTTTTCTCGAAGTTATCAAGTCCGTCAGCAACAGAGCTGTAAATCTTGGACTTCGCATTGCAGTACTTCCGAATATGCTCGAATCTCTCCTTAGCGTACCTTTGCATTTCTATCAACCAGTTGAGTGAGTCTAGAACCAAGGTCCGACGGTCTTCCTCGGTTAGCGAATCGTCGTCTAGATCACGATCATAGAAATAAGGCATTTCACAGACAAGAGTGAATCCCCTGTTATCAGTAACTCTCCTCAAGTAGTCATCTGATGACGTACCACACAGGATAAGATCCTGAGGATTTGCTTCCCCATTCTCCTCATAGAAATCATAGTTTTCCTGTATACCAAACATTTGGTAGATTCCAGGATGAAATTCCTTAACGTAGGGTGCTTCCGGTTCTCCTTTGTGTAAGGGGAGTTTCTCTTGTCTAACAAGGCCCACTAAACCTGGAAACATATCTTCGATTCCGTGGGAGAGATAGAAGTAGACTCCACAGAATCCAGCATTATGAAGACTGAACATAAAGTCAGGTCGGGTTTCGTCAATTATCCGCATAAGAGCCTGAGTTTCCGGTGGGGGCTTGTCAAATTTGAGCTTCTTGTATTCTATAGGAAACGTCCATTCCATCTGCTCGTGGGGTGCAGGCCTATAGAAATGCCTGGCATATTTCACAGGATCAAAATCGCCCTTGAACCAGCCTTCGTTTAGAGCTGCACCATCAGGATCAATTGCCTTAATCAAGTGCCAAGTGAATCCAGTCTGCTCAGTGAACTCCGGATTTTCTGCCAGATACCTAGATAGGAACTCGAGAGTCATACTCCCAATCGGTTCGTTGGGATGGGGAAATGCAAAAAGAAGCGCATTCCTTGTTCCCTCACCAATTTTCAGACATGATATCGGTCTTCCTTCTCCGGATTCTCCAAGCAGTTCAAGAGATACATTAGAGAACTCCTCTGAGAGTTCTCTGGTAGAAGCATCAAGCTCCTCAATTGTCATGAACTCCTTGAACGCTGGAACTGCGTCCAGAACCTCCTCAAAGCTCAATTCACTTTCCTCCAATCGTATGCGCAATAAAGAGGATGCCATCCTTATATTTCAGGAGCTTTGTAACGATCTGAAGAAAACACAACTAACTCTTCTCAAGAGTTCGCAAAAGAAGTGGTAGCGGGTGGTGCCGAATTCAGATACTTTATCTTCCTATGTCTTTACAATTTACTCTTTCTTACATTCAAGCTAACCATAGACAGGCCTCGCTCTAAGAAGCCGAGCTCTTTGAGTAAGCCAATCATTAAGTGATTTCAGCGTCCCCATTCTTTCTTCAGCCCATAGAACAATTTCTTCATAGGATCCTCGATTAAGCGCGAGTCTTGTGGGACTGAATTTCCCATCAATTTGCACTTTAAATTCGCATATGACGAGGCTAGAGCTAGTTTCCTCGTCACCTGGGTAGAAGGGCATTATATTCACAAAGCGATAGCCGCTTGCCGGATCTCCATGATACACCCCCTGAATTACATCCATTGTGCAAGTTAGTAGAATATCACCAAGTTTGGAAAATCCTGCCCTCTTTTTCCAACTAAGAATAATGGACGTTTCTCCATCTGTGTGTCCTAAGGCATCAATTTTGGGAGTCTCGGAAGGCGCATCACGAAACCATTCAGAGAAGTCTATTGAATTCCATGTTGATGTTTCATTAGGTACTGTCCATCCAGGATGCCAGCCTG
>JBHLND010000267.1:0-4355 GCA_048937485.1 Promethearchaeota archaeon | reverse complement strand
TCCGTCAACTCCATGGTTGACTCTCTGGAGTCCTCTGCTTATTACATATTCTCTATTAGCAACTATTAAAGGTTACTAGTAGTGATATACGCCCGTGATACGTGCCCTAGAAGAATGATGGAGCAGCCTCTGAAACACCCTTAGGAGGCTCCATATCTTTGGTTTCCTCAACTGACAGAACCTCAACAAGTTCATACTGCCGCGTCCCCATGCCGAGCCTTTCAGCGTATTCTGTAACAAGATACGGATTCTTCATTGGCCCATGCAGTCTTGCGAAGGGATGAAGATCCGCATCAGGGTCGAGATTGAGATTCGTGAAGTATGGGGGAATCATGCTCTCAATGAGGCCTTCTTTTGCAATCAGATCAAGAGAAGCCTGTTCGACTGCGACAATATCTCTACTTCCTAGAAGGCCAATATCATTCACAACATGCGGTTGGGCGATACCCCAACAGTCACACATCGCAGTGATATCAATGGCGAAATTAAGGAAGAATCTCTTGTTCTCATCGAATGTGTTCAGGACTTCATTGGCGCCTCTTGCCATGAGCTCCTGGAACATTGAGTAGTTCTCCTGCTTAAGGTCAAGGCAGCCAACATCTTTGTCCAATTCCATGCATTTCCAGCATTGGTGACACATCCCAAAGGCAACCGTAAGTTGATGTTTTTCCTCATCATACCTAATGAGGTCATCCGGGCAGATTGCCACAAGCTTCTTTGCATGTTCAGGCGTGCATTTGTCAGCATTCCAGTAGGGGATACTTGCTTCTACGCCGTGAATCTTATTCCATCTACTTGGACCATGATAGCCACCCAGAGCGATGTTCTTTACAGCTCCTCCATATCCACATGAGTTATGGCCCTTAACATGCGTAAGGTCGACCAGGACATCTGCATCAGCCAATACACCACCCATCTCGAGGGTGTCCACGTTTCCGAAGTTGAACTCCACTCGCCTCGTATATCCATCTTTCACTCCAGCTGAAGGAATGATAGGACAGCCGCATGTCTCAGATGTATATCCCCGGTCTGCTGCATTGTATACAGCAGTGGGATTATCAGTGACAAAAGGGTACCCTCCTGCCTTCTTAACTGCCTTAACTACACGCCTTACAAAGAATACCGGGACTGTTTGGTATCCATCGTGGAATCCCAAATGCATCTTGATGGCTACCTTGTCCTTCTTCTCAATGGTTGAAAAGTCGAGATATTCGATAATCTTGTTCAGTTTTGCTGCAAAAGAGGCAAAACGACCTGTGTTTCCATGCTTCACAGATCCAAAATAGACTTTCGACTTGCTAGAACTCATAGCGGCGCGGATGTATTCAGATAATAAAACGGTTACGAACTAGGAATTGACCCTAATATAATCGCCACTTCTTTGCTTTCACATTTCTTGAAATCTCATCTATTGATGAATCATCGTCTTCATTTTGCACCGATTCAGAGGGTTTTTCGCGGCGTGCTGATTCTTTGTACCATTTGCTCTCAATCTCAATCATTCTGCTAATCTCTTCATTCCTTGCTTTGAGAAGGAGCTCAACCTTCCCGGATATGACGAATAAGAGCACCACATAGAGAAAGAAAGGCCCAAAAATGACCGCATATCCGACAAATTCACCGACTAACTGCACAATGAAGTATTCCGAAATGAAAATTGGCATAACAACAGTGAATCCGATGGTCCAAAGCAATTGACAAAAAAGCAGAACACCCCACCCAAGAATTAGTGTATATCGGATTTGCTTTTGATGAAATCTCACATACTGCTCGATTTCAATGTCAGTCACAGTGGTGAATTCCAGGATGAATGGGACCATTTGGTCCCTGTGCCACTCAGGACTTCTGATATTTGCATAGAACGCTCCCAGCACAACTAGGAGAATGGGCGTGAGTATCCCAAAGCCGGCAAACCATGCGGCCAGTCCGGCATTGAAGCCTATCAAAGATATGAAAATAGCTGCAATAACATGGAGAAAGGCAACGATGTATTGTTCTGTGCTTGTAGTCTTTGAATCTAATTCCCTGTAATCTTCGAAAACCGATTCTTCTAATTCATCGGAAACCAAGACTGCCCCTCCATTTGACTTGGTGCACATATGATTGCCTAGCAATTCAAATAAATGCTGGGATTCATCTGTATAAAATGGGATATCGGTCCATGAATTCTGAGTCAACGTACAACCAAGATGAGAGAGATCCAACTCTGATATTCGGTACTGCTTCATTCCTTAATGATACTAGTTCGGACATGATTGCGCCCATATGGCCTACCTTCTTGCAGCTAAGATTGGGATTATCCTTCTTTCAAATCGGAATCGTAGATGGCCTTGCCCTAACGATAACGGCGCTCTCCAAGCTAGGGGCCGGGTATGCATCCGATAAAACCGGAAAACGGAAAGCGTTCATATCATTTGGATACTTCCTCTCAGCACTATCTAGAGTTGGATTCCTTCTTGCTGCAGGATTCTACCAGATTCTTTTCTGGAAATCCGCAGATAGACTTGGTAAGATGCGGGGACCCCCCAGAGATGCCATAGTTGCGAGCTACACAAAGGAAGAGAAACGAGGGAGAGCTTTTGGCCTTCTCCGAGCAATGGATACCGCCGGAGCAGTCCTAGGCTCCGTAATCACATTTTTCCTGTTTGCCGCCCTTGGCTACGAGGGCATAATTCTGCTGGCTGTATTGCCAGGGGTTGGTGCGGTAATCGTAATATCTGCCCTAATCAAGGAAGCAAAAGGCAAGGATGTGTTTAAGGGGGTCAGCTTCAGGGGACTAGACCGTAACCTGAAGGTATTCCTCTTTGCTTCGGTTCTTTTCGCACTCGCCACGTTCAGCTATTCCTTTTTGATGCTCTTCTCATTGGACTATGGCTACCTCGAAACGCAGATCCCCTTGTTATACATACTATTCACTGTAGTAAGTGCAGCAAGTTCGTATCCCTTTGGAAGAGCATCAGACAGATACGGAAGGAAGCCTATTCTCCTCATGGCATTTGGGCTCCTGATCCTAACATCGATGTGGGCATTCATTGTAAACAGCTGGACCACAATCATCCCGTTGTTTCTTCTGTTCGGTCTCATGAACGGAGCCCTCGACCCAGTTCAGACCGCCTTGGTTTCCGACCTTGTTGAGGAAGAGAGACGTTCTAGCATTCTAGGAGCATTTCAGATGTCAATCGGACTATGCGCCTTCCCTGCAGGAATCTTCATTGGCTATCTTTGGGAAGTATTTGGGCCATTGATGGCTTTTCAGTATTCAATCATCTTGGCTCTGATCGCCACCATTGCCTTGATGCTTGTGAAGCCCAGGCCGTTCACAGAATGAATGGTCTACATTGACATGCCAGTTCCCACATCTATGCCAGCCATTCGTCTGATAATATTGCCCAAGCCAAGACTGGATAGAATATACCAAGGCCAGTAATAGAGACCGAAACCGCTTCCCGCTACGTTTTCGCCTAACCATAGATTGATGAATAGAAGCCACTCCTGAGCATTAAATGGAAGAATGGCGACTATGCTATTGCCGTACAATGCTCCAAGGATGGCAAACACAATGAGGAAGGGGATGTAGTAGATACACATCGGTTTACAGCGAGACCCCATAATCTGACTATTGAGACGCATTATGCGGCCTTGCTCATCTGCAACCTCTTGAAGCAAAGCCTGGTCCATTGTTTGCCTTGCTCGATTGAATTTCTCCTGCCAAGCTTTGATCTCGGCCATCTGTTCCTTCATCTTCTCCGTGTCGGTGAATCTGTTTGTAGCCCAGATGGAGATGAGAGCTAGTGATACGCTGACGACCAGGATGAAGATTGCACTCCAAGGCATCACTGCCACAGGTGCCAGAATGTTGGTTATTGATTCGATGAAGCCGCCCCAAAGGTCCATGATTTATCCCTGCTGTTCTGTGTCGGCCTTTTCTCCTGTTTTAAGGATTATCTTATTTGAAGCAGACGTGCAGTTCAATGCAGAGCGAGCTATTCTTGCGGATATGTTGATGATTTTGCCACAACCCGAACTCTAGGAGAACATGATTTCCGGGACCTCTGAATCCACTTCATTCATAATGAGGCGTGTACACAGAGACAAGACGGGCAGTACACGTGTCATATATTCATAAAGGTCGAATGATTTTACTAGAGTACACGTTGAAGGCTATTTGGCGCGCTGGAAGCTGAAAGGTCAAAAGAAACACGTATTGTGCATTTAATCTTATATTGGTTGCACAAATCATGCATATAATGGCCCAAGGATTGTCATTTGTTTATCACCGTAATACATGGGCAATCAAACGTTTACTATTCAGAACCTTATGTCTTTATATGGCCGTATGCGTGTACTATCAACTT
>JBHLND010000022.1:0-18841 GCA_048937485.1 Promethearchaeota archaeon | reverse complement strand
GTCACTTATCGGAATGACTGATGCAGAGATTGTCAGTCTTCTGGTTTTACTCGGCGATATGTTAGCGGCAACCTGTGTACTTGTGGGGGCGATTCTATACTTCACGCCATCGGCAAATGACCTCAAGTCAAGGGGACAATCTCTTATAGTTCGTGCTATTATGTTTGCCCCAATCCTCGCTTTCTTCCATATCACACCATGGCTTTAGGTCCCGTTGGCGCACGGTAACTCTTAAAACAGGGGCCGCTTACGAGCCGCCTACTTCAAAATCGGAGACCAGAGGTGACCTTTGATATGGCTAGTAAATCTTCAATCTCCTACAGAACAGTTTCTGATGTTAGTGGCCCTCTACTGGTTGTCGAAAACACCCACGATGTATCATTCAACGAGGTTGTTAAGATTCGGGCGCCCAATGGGGAGCTTTTGACAGGAACAGTACTGGAAACTGGACGTGGAAGGGCAGTAATTCAAGTCTTTGAAGGGACAAGCGGTCTCGATACTGACGTAACAGCCGCACGCTTCACAGGCGATACCCTGAAACTCCCCGTGTCAACTGAGATTCTGGGCAGAGTACTTGACGGCTCAGGCGACCCTCTTGACAAAGGTCCAAAGCTAACGGCTGAAGACCACTGGGACATATACGGATCACCAATCAATCCATACGCTCGTCAATATCCACGTCAGCCCATTCAGACCGGTCTTTCCGTCATAGATGGTCTGAACACACTTGTTCGTGGGCAGAAGTTGCCAATTTTCTCAGGCTCTGGACTTCCTCACAACAGAATTGCCGCACAAATAGTACGACAGGCAAAGATTCCTGGAGAAGAGGGTGACTTTGCCATAGTATTTGCTGCGATGGGCATTACAGCGACAGAGGCGCAGTATTTCATGAAATCCTTCGAGGAAACTGGTGCGCTAGAGCACACCACACTATTCCTCAATCTAGCTAACGATCCTGCTATCGAACGCATTATTACACCTCGGGCCGCGCTTACTGCAGCGGAGTACTTGGCCTATGAGTCAGACATGCACGTACTAGTTGTTCTCACAGATATGACAAACTATGCAGAAGCTCTTCGAGAAATAAGCGCCGCACGTTCCGAGGTTCCAGGCCGTCGAGGTTACCCGGGATATCTATACACCGACTTGAGTCTAATCTATGAGCGTGCTGGAAGAATCAATGGTAGAAGCGGCACAATCACACAGATGCCTATCTTATCAATGCCACAAGATGACATGACTCATCCAATTCCTGACCTTACCGGTTACATCACTGAAGGACAGCTTCCTTTGAGTAGAGCACTCCACAGGAGAGGCATCTACCCACCAATTGACCCAGGTCCATCTCTCAGCCGACTTATGAAAGAGGGGATTGGTGAGGGTATGACCCGCTTCGATCATAAAGAAGTTCAGGCACAACTCTACTACGGCTACTCTGAGGGAATTGATCTCAGAGACCTTGTTGCTGTTGTAGGTTCTGAGGCTCTTACCGATCGTGATCAGAAGTATCTCAAATTTGCAGATAGATTCGAGCAGGAGTTCATTGGTCAAGGAGAATTCGAAGATCGTTCATTCGAGCAGACGCTAGACCTTGGATGGACTCTACTTAGCGAGTTTCCAGAGAGAGAGCTAAAGAGATGCGACCCCTCAACCATCTCATGGGCCAAGGAACAGGGAACATACAAGTTCTTGTAGCCTAGTAGGATAGAGTAGTACGAGTCTGTACTACACCTGAGGGCCAGTGATGAGGATTCTAGTTGTTAGTAGTTGTGGAAAGAAAAAACGAATACAACCCCATAAGGTCCCCAACTGCAACGATTTGACTGATAACGCAAGTCTTTCCGAGTGGCAATCCAAATTATATCACTCAGTCCTTCCAGCTAGGGACATGTATACTGGGCATCAAATTAGGGAACTCGTTACAGGTGTAGACGGCCTACGTGCCGTCCGGGGAATTAAGGTCGATCTGTACATTATATCTGCAGGCTTTGGTATTCTGAATGAAAACACGCTCATCCCTCCTTACGAATGTAGCTTCAACAACATGAAGAAGGCCGCAATTTTGGAACGTGCTGAACACCTAGGAATTGAGGAGGACTTTAGAGATATTTGCGGAGTGAATTATGACCTTCTCTATATTGCTTTGAGTAAGAAATACATGATTGCTATTGGCAAGCAATTTCTTTGCGGAATTGATGGCACCACTTTGGTTTTTCACAAACAGAAGATGGGACCCGGGGCAGTCTATATTCCATCAGGAAGTGCAGCTGTCAAGCGTTTCTCCCAACAAGGGTTCAAGATTCATGGTGTGGTGGGCTTCAAAGGCGATCTCCTGAGGATTCTCATGGCATACGCCCGAGAGAAGAAGAATGCCTATTCCGAACTCCATTCCTGGAAGGACCCTTTTAAGCTGAGGACAATAATCTACAGACTAGGTAGACTTGAAGAAGAAATCTCAGATGAATGACTCAATCACTACTCGGAAGTTTTTCAGCTCCTTTGTATGGACCAAGCTCAAGCTCACCACGGTTATCCGCCCATTTGATCAAAGTTCGAAATCCAGACAGCTTCACGCTGTTTAGTATTCCCTTCTGATTACTTTGTTCTTTCATTGCTAACCGTATGCCTTCAATCAAGCAGTCCTGAATCGCGATGACTGTAAAATCATCAAGCTTCGGTCTTTGACGGAGATTCTTCATCCACCCATCCATAAAATCAACGATTTCACGTGCCGCAGTAAGACGAAATGCATTTGCTTTGAGCCAAGTCTTCCTTGTATAATCAGAGTATTTGATTGGTGCAAAGGATTTGCATGCCTTTTTCCATTCATCAATATCATGCACATTGAGATCCTTGGAAGACTCCTTGATGACTCGTCGACATAGAGCAGCAGACAGAACAGTCTTCTTCCTACTACCGGACAACTCACTCCCTCCTCCATTCTCATGCCGAGGAATATGCCCAATCCTCAGGCACACTAAAGTATGACTTGTAGGGGTTATAATCTCATATCAGAAAGAGAGCCAATAATGTCTACAGTAGAAAACAGCTGATTCGGCCGGCTTCTCGTAGGCTCTTCTATTCCTCTTCCAATCCGTGATGAAGGTAGTGGTCCTTCTCCTTCTTGCTTCCAAAGCTCCTAATGCCATCCCGTTTCAGCTGGGCCTTTATCTCTCTCGCTTTTGTGCTACTGATTTCCTTCTGTTTCTCTAGGTAATCTACAATCTCCAGAGCTTGGCTGAGAGTGTCACAGCGCCGTATGTAATCTATGACATTCGGCATATAGGTTGCGTGGCCTTCGGTTGGGTCAGCTTCTTCGGACATTGTGCGGACACCATCGATTCTGTGGGTCTTGGTGCTTCCTGACGCCATTTCATTAGCTAGGGATGGGAACTCTTTCTCAAATTCGTCATCACTCATGGATATCACCAGTATGACTGCACCATGACCAGTCTTGGCGTGATTCGCAAGACATCTTCGTTTATAGCTCTTATAACCTTAGCCAAGATGCACCTTTTCATTCTACGATGATATAAAGGACCAAGGCAAGGACCTCTGCAATCTCTCTTTATCATTGGCAATGGAGAAAAATGGCACACCCGTCTCCCTTTCGGCTCTTCTCCAGCCTCCAAATCCGCCTTGAACAGATGCTTGATGAATTACAGGTCCTAAAGTTCGATCACCTAGTGAGAGTGCAGCCTGAACCCTTGCACTCCTAGGGTCCGAACCCTCCAAAACAACACGTGGTTTGCTCCGCAATTCTTTCTCAATTAATTTCAGCCGTCTTCTCATCTCTTCAAGTGGAATCTGCCCCTCTCGCTGCCATCTTGTGTGAGCCTTTGGCACAAACGGATTCACACTTGCAGTTACTTTCAGTCCACTAGAGGCTGCGAGCTTGCTCGTCAGTCTAGCAATCTCCGCCACATCCTCATCAGTTTCGCCTGGCAGTCCTATAATGAAATAGAGTTTTGCTGCTCTATATCCGGATTTCGCAGCAAGAGCAATTGCCTCCTCGATTTCAGAATTATCCAAACCCTTTCCCATGCTCTTCCTTAGCTCAGGGGAGCCTGCTTCAGGGGCAATCGTTAAGGTGCGTTGACCGCCTTGAACAAGAGCTGTCAAAAGCCTCTCAGAAACCGTATCAGCTCGTAGTGAGGGGGCTGAGAGCTCTATATCTTGATTTACTACCCAATGGGCAAAATCCTCTAGTCCGTCCAAGTCTCCTAGAGAGGACCCAATGAGCGCCACCTTTCTGACTGGAGTTTTTGTTAGACCGTCTTCCACAATCTTCTTTAGAATACCGAGCGAACGCACTCTGCGCGGACGACAGATATGCCCAACAAGACAAAACTTGCATGAATGACCGCATCCACGAGTAACTTCCACAAGAAGTGCTTTGCCAAACACTGGCTCCATTTTACTCTCTTCTGGAACCTCTGGGATTATCTGTGCCGTTGGGTGAAAAAGAGGGTCCAACTCAGGCATAATGATCCGTTCGACGTTCGAAGGTTCGAACGAAGGCACATAGATTCCTCTGATATTAGCGAGATTGTCCAGACACTCCGATTTTGATGAGGATGCTTGTGCTGCATCCACAATATCATGAATTACTAGATCCCCTTCACCAATTGCAAAGGCATCTATGAAGTCAACGTAGGGTTCCGGGTTCGCGCTGACAACAGGCCCGCCAGCTATTACTAGGGGGCTGTCTTCTCCTCGTTTGCTAGACATAGCGTTGATGTTGCTCATTTCCAGCATCTGGACTAGATTTAGTATATCCTCCTCCCACGTTAATGAAAATGCGACAATGTGATTCTCGCTCAGTTGTCGGCCGGTTTCCACAGACTTCACAGGTGAGGGAACATCATATCTGAAATACCTCTCACAGGAAGTATCATCCCTTCCGTTGAGAATTCCATAGAATAGGTGAGTAGCTAGCCCTGTCATTCCTGCACGGTATGTTGATGGATAGCAAAACCCAACAAGGACATCCACTGTTCTTAGGTCCTTGATTATGGCGTTATGCTCAATAAGCACAGGTTTGGACAAGATGCACTCCTCTATTGCTCATTCGCTTCTGAAATCCATCTCCTCTGCAGGCTGTTTCACCACTACAAGTCTTCCTGGACCGATATCCTTGGTTGCAATGACTCCCGGTCCTGTTCTGGCTCCTTGATGCAAAACGACTCCGGTTCCCAATAGTGTGCCAATTCCTGTCTTCACATCATCACCTATGATTGCTCCAAGTTTCCGTCTCTCAGAGCTTATTCGTTGTCCTTTTACAGTAACCATGATTGGTTTGTCATCGTGCCTGAGATTGGCTGTTATAGTTCCGGCTCCGAAATTGACATTTTGTCCAATCACAGAGTCGCCAACGTATGAAAGATGACCAATACTCGCCCCTCTCATTATCAATGAATTCTTTACCTCACAGCCATTTCCTACCTTTACTTTCCCCTCCAGACAGGTATGTGGACGTATGTAGCAATTCGGTCCAATCACCGACTCTTTCCCGATGAACACTGGTCCCTCGATATAGGCGCCACTCTTCACCGTTGCGCCAGATTCAACAATCACCTCTCCCTTGATTGTTGCCCTTTCCTCCACATCGCCCTGAATATCTCTCTTGATCTCCCCCATCAGAAGGCTATTTGCTTTCAAGAGATCCCAAGGTTTTCCGATATCCATCCACCATGATGAAACAGAATACGCCACAACAGAACCTTTTTCGATAAGCATCTTGATCGAATCGGTAATCTCGTATTCGCCTCTAGCTGAGAGCTCGGTTTTCTCTATTGCATCCCAGAGCTCTTCTCCGGCTGCATAAAGTCCAACATTGACAAGGTTACTCACAAGTTCTTTTGGTTTCTCAACCAAGTCTATGACCTTATTATTCTCAACAATTACGATTCCATAGGGTGATGGATCCTCAATTGGATAGACTGAGAGAGTAAGGTTTGGGCTCCTCTTCTTATGCTGCTCTATAATTCCGGAATAAGCCCCTGGTCCAAGCAGTATGTCTCCATTCATCAACAGAATGTCATCCCTGCCAGCAAACTCTCTAGCATGGCTAGCTGCGTGTGCTGTTCCCTTGCGCTCCTTCTGAAGCGCATATTCTATCTTAAGAGGTCCCCATCTCTCTGCGTCAATTGCGTCACGCAGTTTCTCTGCATGATACCCATGAATAATCAGGGCCTCTTCAATACCAGCATCCCTCAGCGCCTCAAGGGTGTGAAAGATCATGGGTTTCCCTGCCACAGGTAGCAGATGCTTGGGCCTATTTGCGGATAGAGGCAACATGCGCGTTGACTCGCCAGCAGCGAACAGAGCAGCCTTCTTCATGGTGATTCAGATTCGGCGAGGGTCTACATCGTTAAAGAGTTTCCCGCTATACCAGCTATTGAACCACAAATCACTACAGCCTTCTTATGTTTATACCGCCGTCACTGACCGCGCATCGCCGTCTAGGATGGCGATACATTAATATAGTTAAATGTTACACAAATAATGTGTTGGTTGAAACGTGGTCTGGGGACCACCAGTGCGTTTTAACCTAACCTATCATGGAAGTAGGTGACAAATACAAATGATGTCGGACGAACAACTTCGCGAGGAACTCAAGAATCTGAAGCTCACCAAGAGTCAGATGATTGTGCTTGATATCTTGCGAACAAGCGGTAAGAAAGGTGTGACACCAAAGCAGTTGCTTGACAAGGTGTCTTTCGCACCAAGGACTGTAAGGTATGCTCTTCGGAAGCTACTGAAGAAGAAACTAATCAAAAGAGTTCCCTGTCTGCAGGACATGCGACAGTGGATTTACGTACCAGCATAATGCAATGTACGCCTAAGTGGGACACTGGCTGTTTATTTACGGCCTGTGAACTCCCCACCAATAGGCATTCAACTCCATCGATTTTCATCGTACCCCTCGCATAGGCACTCACGAATAGGAGCAGTCTGAATTGGAAGCCGTAAGAATCCTGACTGGCGATCAAGCCGTTGAAGCAGTAAGAGCCCTTTACGATACGAATCGGAGACGAATCCTGCACGCATTGAGAGCGCGAACGATGTCGGCCTCTGAACTTGTTGATTTCTTTGAGAGCGAGTACAAAACCGAATTGAAGCCTCAAACAGTTAGATATCACTTGAAAGAACTCGAGAAGAGCGGACTTGTGCTTCAAGATGGGTATGAGCCTGCTGGCAATGGTGATACACACATAATGAAGAAGTTGTGGAGAGCTACAGCTGAGAACATCTTTATTGCCACTGGCAAGATGGCACCATTTCCTGACACTGAGCCTGTCGAGCTAAGTCAAGTGATTGATATTGTGAGTGTCATGCGTGACCTTGGCTTTGCAATTCCTGAGAATGGTGAGGTCAAAGATACCATAGACAAATTCCTTGAATGGGACCGGCTTTGGCGCAAGGGGCGAAATGCTGCAAAAGAGGCACTAGAAGAGGTTCCTGAATTGGATCCCACTGTTTACATCACATTGAGAAGAATCCTCAGCGTAGTGCGGCTGAATGACAAAGACTACAAACGCTACTGGGATGTTAGCAGGACTGTGACAGACATCTTTCGAGCAGCCTATAGAGAAGGTGCTGGTAAGAATCCTGATGTATACTAATCCCTTGCTATGCAGGGTACTTTGTTGTTAGTAGACGACGTATTCGCCCTGCTATCTTTGCTCCAACGCCCTTGACTTTTCTGAGTTCCTTTTCCTCTGCAGAGAAGACTGCTTCTAGGGTTCCAAATTCGGAAAGTATTGCCCTTGAAATCACCGTGTCAATCCCAGGGAATCCAGAGAGGATATACTCAAGAGTTTCAGCATCCGATCCTCGGACATCCCCTGTTCTCGTCTTTAGAGCCTTCTTTGCTCCTACTTGTTCAAGATGTGCAATTCGATACAGGACATGGGCTGTTTCCTCTGGGTTGCGTGTCCATAGAATGGGAACTTGAATGCGAATGGCAATCGATGCAAGAGCTCCGTAGATAGATGCAGGATTAACGGCTCTTTGCCCAGTGAGTGGTTCTCCCTCAATGATTAAGACCGGTCTTCGGTAGGATGTTCGCAGGGTACTAAGCTGTACAAAGAGTCGTCCATCAATCAATGATTGAATAAAGTCCCCAGAATCTTTTCTCTCAATTGCAACATCCTCTGAGGCGATATAGTCTCCAATCTGTAGACTTTCCCCGGAAATCTCCACGTCCAATCGTGTGAGTTCTCTTGCCACTGCTGACGACAATTCTCTTGAATCCACAATCATCTTGACCTTGTCATCATCCTTCGGAAACTTGGATGGTCGATATGGCCCAGTTTCTTCCATATCAGGCTCATCATCCACAAACTCTTCAAGGCTGGTCTGATCATCCTCTTCCTCATCCTTTTCTGCATCTTTCAATGCAGAAGGCATCTTCTTCAATTTGCTAATCACACTCCAGTGATAAAACTCATCGTGGGTTCCCTTTGCCACAAATATGACCACACGTCCAGGAGTCCTCCGTCCAGTTCGACCCCTACGTTGAATATATGGAACTACAGAGGGTACACAGTCGTAAAAGACGACTAGATTGCACTCAGGTATATCCAATCCTTCTTCTCCAACCTGAGTTGCTACTAACACATTGAACTCGTTGTTGCGAAATCCTTCAAGCACCTCAACCTGTTTCTTCTGGCTGAATCCCTTGTCTTTTCTTCGTGAGCTCTGTCCTACAAAGCGACTAACTCTCGCGTCCTTCAGCTGCTCCAGCGTTTCAACAACTTCTGCCGCAGTATCCCGAAAGCGGGTAAAGACCAAAATCCGAGAATCGAGGTCAACGGAGAGTTGCTCGTTTACAAGTTCAAGAATCGCATCCGCCTTCGGATGACGATAGCCCTTATCGACAAGAGCCTGTAGTAGATTCTCAAACTGCTTGAACTCGGTCTTGGATACTAAATCCTTTACACCCTTAGAGCTCTTCTTATTGCGTATCTCCTCGTAGATTCCTTTTATGTAGCGTAGCGTGGGGCTCAGACCTTGAGTTCCTACAAACTCTAGGAGATGTACTATTCGTAATGCGGCTGTTAGGTTGCGAATCACCAGGTATAATCCTCTAGGAGGTTGGGTGTACGAGCCAATTTCTCTCCGAACTTCTTGTTGAGCCCTAAGAATCTCACGTCTACTTAGACGCCTGCTATTTGGTAGAGAGAATCCATGGTCTATCACAGGCTTCCTATAATAATCCAAAAGACCATAGAGAATGTCCTTCAGAACCTCAACCTCCGATGGAAGCCTTAGGTAGCGCACATCTGTTTCTACCGAAACAATATACTCTCTCACATCTTCGCTTCTTTCAGTACGAACTTCTACCTGGTCCAACCTCAGGTTCTTACAAACAGTCTTGATATGGTCTACTTCATGACCTGGTGACGCTGTGAGACCTAATGAAAGCTGGTTTATTCCCTGTTTTTCATATAGTTCTGCAATGAATGTATACGCATAATTGCCAACACCTCTATGCGCTTCATCAAACACGACTAGTGAAACATTCTCCAAGTCGTAGCTTCTTTGGACTAAGTCATTTTGCAGGGCTTGAGGAGTCATAACAATTATTCGTGAGTCAGACCAAATTCCCTTTCTCTTGTCAGGAGGATCTTGGCCAGTAAGACAGACAACTTGTTCAGGGTCAGTATCTAGCACAGCTCGAAAGAACCGTGCCTGCTGATCAACTAGTGGACGCGAGGGGGCAAGAACTACTACTTTTGACTCTGGAAATGCTAGAAGGCGTCTTGCGGCCAACAAGGCAGCAATTACAGTCTTTCCAAGTCCTGTACTCAGAACAATCAGTGTGCTCTCTTTCGAAGCACTCTCAGCTAGATTGACCTGATACTTCCTATAGTCAATGCTCTCTTTCTTTACGAGTGGCATTTCTACATAGGAAAATGTCAATTTTCAGCTCACATCAGTAGTAATCTCTCTGTCCCTTGACAATACTCACTGTAAAAAGCCTCCTACAGGATTTTACGGTTTTGTAAAATGACCGCCTTTTGATAATACTAGGTCTAAAAAGACTCCCTTGAAAATTTGCCCTTCTCATGCAGGAGTAAAATGTTACACACATCATATGAACGAATACTGAACCAGTATCTTGTTACTCACACCAAGTCTTGGTGCAATGTGATTGCCTGTTTTTTGAAGAAGCTACCAAAGCCTGATATGATAGACCAAGATTGGGTATTTCGGTTTCTCTAAGTATGACAATCCTAATACCAAGGACTTCTACTTCAAAGTGCTAAAGGTTGTCTTGAGGAAGATAGACCGACTAGATGCTCTTGAGGGAATCACCTTCAGGAACAGAAAGACAGAGATGAAACCATCTGAGCTTCTATCCACTATTGAGGTATCCCAGATGCTCAATGCTTGTAGAGATTCTACAGAGAGAGCTATGATTGAGTTTCTTCTTGAGTCCGGTTGTAGAGCTGGAGAGATGTTGGGTTTGGAGCTTGAGGATATTCAGCTTCAGGAACGATTCATCATAGTCAATGTAAGAGGGAAGACAGGGACCAGAACCCTTCCATTACTGAGAGATAATCTTGAGAGCTTCCTTAATCATCTAACTTACGTTGAATCCGGCCAAGTGTTTTGCATCACCTACAAAGTGCTCTATCGGATCATCAAGGCTCTCTACGAGAGAGCAGGGGTTAGGAAGAGAAAGAGAGCAACTCATATCTTTAGGCACATGAAAGCAACTCAGCTCTTAGAGCTTGGAGTTCCTGAAACCATAATTAAGCAATTTATGGGATGGTCGCCTAATTCCACAATTATCAACAACTATGTTCATCTGACAACCAAAAGAATTCAGGATTTCTTTGCTAGGCTATATGGTCTGGAATATCAACAACATCCTGATGTGCTTATGTAGATTAGTAACAGTGATAGGCGTCTGAGAGAAAATAGGACCTCTATTGTAAAATCAATCGGAGATGAGTTTCTATTAAGGTTCTGTAAACAACCTTCAGAAACTAGATACCACTTCCTGCAATCCGGACATCTTCCTACTTCCCCATTTCTCGAAGATAGGTATGTCAAGCAACTAGGTTTGATAGTGGTCACGCATTCAATACCATGTAATCTTCTTCCTCATCTTCTTGA
This sequence comes from Promethearchaeota archaeon, assembly GCA_048937485.1. Lineage (GTDB taxonomy): Archaea > Asgardarchaeota > Thorarchaeia > Thorarchaeales > Thorarchaeaceae > SMTZ1-83. Next base: position 7,708 of record JBHLND010000022.1, on the reverse strand, counting down.
GTCTGGGTGATGCTATCTCATCAGACTTTCTACTGTCTGCAATTGGCTTAATCTTCCCCAATTTGACTTCGTCTAGAGTAGGACATGACAATAGAGGAGTGACATCAATTTCAGACATGAACCTAGACTTGATTCGGAACACACTAAGGTGTTCCAGTCCAGCAAGTGGTGTCAGGTCGATACTGTCAAGTTGTGTGTGCTCCATCTCTAACTTCTCAAGGTTGACACAGGCAGAGAGTGGCGTCAGGTCGATGTCAACAAGAGGGTTCGCCCCTAGATTAAGCTCTCTCAGGACTGATGAAGAGAATCTGCTTAGGTTAATCCTCTGTAATTTGTTTCCAGACACATCAAATGACTCACAGTTGAGTTCTCTTGGAAATTCTATCTTATGGATTCTGTTTCCAGCGAGGTCAATGTCTTTGAGATTCATTTGTTCTAGTGGGGTAAGGTCTACTTCACCAAGGTTGCATTGACTAATCCGAATTCGTTCTAGCCCTGCACAGGCACTCAGAGGAGAGAAGTCGAATTCTGAGATATTTTGTCTCAAAAACGAAACTTCCCTGAGTCCCTTGGAAACTCGTAATGGTGATAAGTCGACCATTTTCAGGGTAGTTGGGTCCCTCTTTCTCCACCCGACGAAAGAAATGCTCTCCAGTGATGATATTGAGGGCAGAATAACATTCTCAGGAACCCATCGCACTATGCGAATATGAGTAATTGATTTTGATGAATTCAACCATGACAGGTCTGTTTCTCTTAAAGAATGATAGGTTATGCTCTTCAGATTAGGAAGGAGTGGAAGAGTCTTCCTATCGTGTTCTACATTACCATGTATGAGCAGACTTTCAAGACGAGAAGACTCAGGAAATGTGACGTATGGATTGTATGAATCACAGAGATGGGGATCTGTTCCAACATCAATGATGATCGATGAGGGGTGAGTAAAGGGAGATAGGTCGATTGTACCGTCCAACCCTTGAATGAATAGTTCCTCAAGGGATTCAATATTGCTGAATTTGTTGAAATCAATGCCATTGAGAGTCCCAAGCCTTTCACCAGATACAATCGCACTTCCGAAACTCCATCCGCAGGTTATTTTCAGCGCTTCAATATTTTCGAACTTGGACATTTCATCTATCTGTTCTTGTGTGAGGTCACTACCAATGATTTTCAGATGACGACGGTGAAGCACATGTCTGAATTCTGTTGGTTTCTTCTTGATTTGCTTTTTACCTTCAGTCATCATAAGTCGCTCGTACCTGATTGGATTTCAATCTTTGTGCTGACGTGAGGGCAAGCGGAGCATTGGCAACTCCAAGCAATGCAATTTTCTGAATTGCTTATAGTTATTTCAAACATTAGGACAGAGTCAGGTGACTAGGTCATCAGTAATAGTCAACTGACAGATTATGAGTCTGCTGTTCTAACAATCTGATCCATGGGAAACAACGAATGATAAACAGGTTTATCTTCCTTCTAGTCGAGTTCTACATGCATGTTATACTAGGGTAAAATCCCAATTGGCTCATAATACTCACTGTAAAAAGGCTCCTACTTCTTATTCATGTCAAGGAGCCTTGAATCAATGACATCTAGTGAGGCCATGCCAAGTATCGAAGCTGAGCTCTATGAACTAAGTATGCCTGGTCGACTACTGGGCAAAGAAGTACTTGACAGCAGAGCGAGACGAATAGGAATTGTGAGGAGTATTAGGATTGCAATCCATCCTACTCGGTCGGAGCTAATTGTGAAGGGTGCAGAGGTTGAGTTTCCTGTGGACTTCTCGAAAGTTGAAACCGTTGGTACTGTCGTGCAGCTAAGTTCCGTTGTGAAGGAAGCTGAGGAGATTGAAGTCCATGATGTTATTCGGTTGCAAAAGGAAGTACTGGATGACATCAAATCTTATCTGAGCGTTAGATAAGCAACCAAAGGATAGCTTTCGAAGAGTTAATAGTGTCCCGAGACACATCTCATTGCTCGGAGGCACACCCATGGACCTCACTATTGAAGAACTTGCTAGTATGATTGACCATACAGTTTTGAAGCCTGCAGAGAAGCGCAGCAAAATACAACAGCTTTGTGAGGAAGCCCTTGCCTACAATTTTGGGGCTGTTTGCATAAATCCTTACCACACCGAGTATGCTGCTGAGCTGTTGAAGGCTTCATCGGTAATGGTTTGTGTTGTTGTTGGTTTTCCTTTAGGAGCGAATCTCTCTGAAACTAAAGCATTTGAAGCTCAGAAAGCTGTTCAGCAGGGGGCACATGAGATTGACATGGTGATGAATGTTGGTGCCATGAGGGACAAGGACTATGATTTGGTGCGTTCAGATATTGAGGCTGTTGTGGCAGCATCAGGCAACGCACACGTGAAAGTAATCCTTGAAACCGGTTTGCTGAAAGATGAGGAAACCGTACAAGCATGCCTTCTTGTGAAAGAAGCAGGTGCACATTTTGTAAAGACCTCAACAGGTTTTGGACCCATGGGAGCAACTCCCCATGATGTTCGTCTAATGCGAGAAACTGTTGGAAAGGAAATGGGTGTGAAGGCAGCGGGAGGGATCAGGAACTTCAAGGATGCTGTACGAATGATTGAAGCTGGTGCTGACCGTTTGGGGACCAGCTCTGGAGTTGGAATCATTGAGGACTTCAGATGGATGCAATACAGCGATGAGTGGACACAACCTGACAAACCCTGTTGGACCTGTCCAAGTCGTCAAGCTAACATTTCTTCGCAGCCAAAGGATGTGTATCTGTGGTACAAAGAAAGGTGCGTCACATGCCCTGATCGGGATGACAACATATTCAACGACTAGGAGGATGAAATCATGTCCGACGCTTCACCAACTCAATATGCTGATACCTCACTGCTTTACGTTTCTCTCAGCGATGGAAAAATCAAACGCGAACCTCTACCAAGGGAGCTATTCGAGAAATATCTCGGAGGCAGAGGATTAGGTGTCAAGTTGCTCTATGACAATCTCAAACCAGGGATTGATCCCCTGTCACCTGATAATTGGCTAATCTTCGCAGTAGGTCCAGTTACTGCATCTCCAGTTCCCACATCTGGTCGTTTCGTTGTTATAACAAAATCTCCCGCCACAGGTACAATCTTTGATTCTCACGCTGGAGGCTACTTTGGCCCACAGTTAAGACGGTCAGGCATCGCAGCCGTTGTTTTACAAGGAAAGTCGCCTTCACCGGTCTACCTCTGGATTAACGACAATGAAGAGGAATTAAGAGATGCAACCAAGATCTGGGGTAGGGATGTCTATGAGTCGACTGACCTACTATTAGCAGAAACCGACCCTCAGGCCCAAGTATCTTGTATTGGCCCAGCAGGCGAGAATCTTTCACTGATGGCTGGTATCATGACGGACAAGCATCGCGCAGCAGGTCGCGGCGGGGTTGGCGCGGTGATGGGTTCCAAGAACCTCAAGGCCATAGTGGCAAGAGGGACTGGCAAAACAGACGTTGTCAAATCTGACGAACTCAATGAAACAGTCAAGAGATTGAGGCGTTTGATTAAGAAGAATGCAGTAACTGACAAATCTCTTCCAGTGTATGGCACACCAGTACTCGTCAATGTAGCAAACGAACTGGGAATGCTTCCAACGCATAACTTCCAGGAAGGCACATTCAACGATGCGGAAGGAGTTTCTGGTGAGAAACTGCTGGAACGTCTTCACGTCAAGACTTACAACTGCCAAGCTTGTCCTATTGGTTGTGGGCGGATAAGCAAAGCCTACGGAGAAGTTGTTGGTGGTCCTGAGTATGAAACAATTTGGGCTCTGGGCCCTCAGTGTGGCATTAATGATCTTGAGTGGATTGCTGCTGCAAATCACCGCTGCAATCTCATGGGTATAGATACAATTTCAGTTGGAAGCACACTTGGCTGTGCCATGGAATTGGTTCAACGGGGGAAATTGGATGCACCCATTAGATTCGGAAAAACAGAAGGTCTCTTGGAGCTAATCGATGATATTGCTTATTCCCGAGGACTTGGTGCCGAATTGAGTGAGGGTTCCAAACGGTTTGCTGCTCGGTATAATGAACCCGATCTCGCCATGCAAGTGAAGGGCTTGGAGATTCCAGCGTACGATCCTAGAGGTGTTCAGGGTCATGCACTTGGGTATGCCACATCCAATAGAGGCGGCTGTCACCTACGCTCATACCTGATCGGTCCTGAAGTTATAGGCACTCCAGTTCTTCTCGACCGCGACCGTACGGAAGGGAAAGCTAGCCTGGTCATTCTCTTTCAAGACCTGTCAGCAGCGATGGATTCCATGGTTCTCTGCCGTTTCACAAATTTCGCATGGTCTGTTGATGACTACGCTGAGATTGCTGCACATTCCACTGGGCTTCCCTTGGATGGCAAGTCTCTCCTTGCTCTTGGCCAAAGAGTATGGACTCTGGAGCGGCTATTCAATCAAAGAGAAGGTTTCAGTTCAAAGGATGACACACTTCCACCACGGTTCTTCACTCCACTCCCGGAGGGAGGGTCTCGAAATCGAGTTGTCCATCTTGATGTGATGCTTCCTGAATACTACAAGCTTCGAGGATGGGACAAGGATGGCAAACCATCCAAGGAGCGCCTTGAAGCTCTTGGCATCAAAGAATAAGTCAGACGCTCAAAAGTTGGTATCTTGTCACATCGACGCCTTTATTGGCGATTCAAAGGAAAAGCGGCTATAGGCGCTCTTGCCTACCTAGGAGCTGTTCAAGACTGACAAGAAGCAAGCGGCATCGCAGGAAATTCAGACGAGGGCACGCTCCATATCTAACAAGGATCCGATTCTATTGGTGTGATACCTGCAATGTACCACGTATTGCAGACAGCAAATGCAGCCTTTGTGGAAGCAAATCCAGAGAAGTTCCAATATCTCCGCCTGGAGATCCTTTTCCAGGAATGGAGGGCCATCTCAATCATGCCAAGAACGCAATAGATGAGCAGTTTGGTGACGGCGTTGGCATAGAGCTTATTCCACCTGATCGAGCTATTGTCCTGAACAAGGTGTCTTCTCTTGATGCGATGTTTGAGGTGATTGTTGACGGGCAAATCATTGGTAGACTTCGTTTTGACATCCCTAAGCGAGGGTATTCATTCATTCTTACTCTAGAAGGCGGAAGACGGCTTGGCCGCCTTAGCAAACAGAAATGGATCACAATCCACGATGGAGTCCTTTCATACCTGAAAAAGGGCGCAAATCTGATGCTTCCCGGAGTTGCGGGGTGTGACTCGGAAATAGACGTAGACGATGAGGTATGGATTGCCAATCACGAGGGAATAGTTGTTGGTGTTGGAATTGCTCGTATGAGTGGAACTGATATGGCCAAAGAAACCAAAGGATTCGCCATCAAAATCAGAGAGATTGGAGATCCCTCAGAAGCCACCATCAATGAGAACAAGTCCACGTGGGACAAGGCTGTTCAAGCAAATAATGATGATCTACAGAGAATCGAAGATGAGGCCATTACATTCATCAAACACACATCCCAAGAACACGATGCTCCAGCTGTTGTCGGTTTCAGTGGAGGCAAAGATTCCCTCGTAGCTTATCTATTAGTAGAAAAAGCACTCGAAGCCAGTCCCCCGTTATTCTTCATGGATACGGGACTTGAATTGCCAGAGACTCTTGATTACCTAAATTCCTTTGCTCAAGGACGAGATGTACGAGTTATCGGACAAAAGAGCGGCGATCAATATTGGGAATCCATTGACAGTTTCGGTCCGCCAGCAAGAGATTTTCGTTGGTGCTGCAAAGTCTTGAAGCTTGGACCAGCCGCTACCTCTATCAGTGAAGACATGGGCGGGTCAACACTGAGTTTTTTGGGCCAGAGGCGACTTGAGTCATTCCAGCGTTCAATTGAGCCTCGAGTGACAACAAATCCTTGGGTCCCCGGACAGATTTCCGCTAATCCCATCAGGAATTGGAATGCATTGGAAGTATGGCTCTATATCTTCCGTGAAGAGGCACCTTTCAACCCACTCTACAACAGCGGGTACCACAGAATCGGATGTTTCCTTTGCCCATCATCACCACTAGCCGAGTTTGAAGGTCTTCGCAAGACCCATCCAGAGCTGCACAATCAGTGGTTGACCTCTATGTATACTTGGGCGGAGAAGTTCAGGCTACCAAGGGAATGGGTTGATCTTGGCTTCTGGAGATGGAAGAAACTTCCCAAGGGTCAATTGGAGCTGGCTGAGAAGCTTGGGTTGGATATCACGCCAATTCGGCCTGGCCCTACCGAGGAAATCAATCTATCCATCACCAAAGGCATATCGCCGTGCACCTCTGCAGGTTTTTCACTTGAAGGTCAATTTTCAAGCGGGATTGACATTGTCAGGGTGTCTGAGCTAATGTCCATCTTTGGAAAGACAAAGGTTTCTGAGGAGATGGGCGCTCTTCGAACGACAGCTGGAGAGAATACAATAACTCTGTTCAGTTCAGGTTCGCTAGTGATTAGAGGGGAAAATGAGAGGGAGATTGAACAGCTTACGAAACGAGTAGAACGCGCAATTCGGCGAGCGCTATTCTGCCAAGCCTGTGGCTCCTGCGTTCCTCAATGCACTCAAAACGCTTTAACCTTGGAAAGAGGTAAGATATCTACTGACGATAGGAAGTGCATTCAATGTCTTGAATGCGATTCCTGGCCTTGCCCAACGTATCTTTCATAGGCCTATTACGAGCCATTATATACTGGAACGGTAGCCTCTCTGCAAAAGGTTAATTATACTCGAATGAGGCCTTCATCGTTAACCTAGAAATCAGGCGGTAGTGTTGCCAAATGCTCAGCGCGATATCTCTTACAATCTACCAATATCGAAAGTACCTTGTGCTGAGCCTGATGATATCTATGATTGCTATTCCCATAGCCGATTACCTTGTCGTTGAACGTGATCGGAATCGGAATGAGATGTATGGCGAAGCCTTCTGGATTTACGGCTTCACGGTCTATAACATGAATGATCATGAACTAGCCGCTTCACTACCTCCTGAATGGGGTTATAACGATGGGTACCATACATTACCCGAATATCTTGGAAACATAACTTACGAATACCCAGTCTTTGGTCTCATTTTCTTTGCAATAGCCACGTTCCTGTATCCGGGACAAGGGGGACTACAGCCCTTGTGGTTGAACTTCCTCTTAGCTTTGGTTTTCAATTTGAACTTGGTTCTGATTGCTATTCTTCTTCGCGAACGTATTTACACAAAGAATTGGGCCCGAATGTTCTTTGGTGGATATTATATCTACGGCTTGGTTATGTCCGCCGGAGGGGGAAAGCTTGAACCAATCGTCGATTGCTTACTGCTTATGGCGCTTGTTCTCAGGGAGGAAGAGCAGTTTGGCAAAGCAATGTTCACACTAGGTCTTTCAGTGCAGACCAAAATCTATTCCGTTGTTGCATTGCCAATACTGTTCCTGTCGGCACCTATCTCATTAGTATGGTTCTTTGCATCGACTCTTCTCACGATAGTTCCTTTCACATTCTTGGGAGCCAACTTTGACTCCCTGCTCTCACACTTCCTAAACACATCATCCTATAGCTCGTTCATAGTCAATCCTATGTACCCAGGGCTGTTCCTTGCAACAGAAGATTATGCTGGAAATAATCTAGACAGCTACTATATGTGGCCTCCTTCCCTGATTCCATTTATCCTATATAGCGCCTTTATGCTATATACGATCAGGCCCTATTTCCCTG
>JBHLND010000266.1:0-4434 GCA_048937485.1 Promethearchaeota archaeon | reverse complement strand
ATAGTGAGGATGTGGATCGCAAACAGACTGCCACTATTGAAGCTGAGATCATTGTAGGGTCGAGAGTACTCACTGTCTATGTGACCCACACGTACGGAAGGACATCAGCCAAAGTGATTTTGCAGAATGATATTCTGGATGCTTCCAGTGGGAAGGAAGATGTAATATTCATGGGCGATTTCAACTTCAGACCATTCAGTGAACCTTACAACCTCACTACAGCCGTTCTGGATGACTCATGGTGGGTAAAATGGCCAACAGGAACGAACAGCCTGGGAGAAAACAATAGTCGAGAAATTGACCACATCTTCCTCTCTCCAGGAACTGCCGTTTTGGATTGTGAATACAATCGGGACCCGCAATCAGACCATCCTGCTTACTGGGTAGATATTCAATGGTAGATTGAATCTGTACCCCTTGTCTGCATAGTAGATGATTGGAGTCACTAGCTTAGATGAGATGCAGTCCAATTTTCTTTGCTCGACTTTCAACCCTCTTGATTAGCTTTGATGATACCGCTATGTATAGTATGGCATAGACTACAAGCATTGCCCATTCAAATTGAACAGGCATTATTGGCATCCAAGAACCTTGGAAACTATAGTATCTGATAAGATCATAACCCCATGTGTGCGGCAACGCATACGCCACGACTTGAAACGGAATGGGCATGGATGTCACTGGGAAATATGCTCCACAGATGAACTCAAAGAAGGTGAAGAGTACAGTGGCAATAGCAGATACTTGCTTCCACATCACTCCCATCAAAGCAACCAACACTCCGAATGCAATCAGTCCAACAATGACTGTTATGCAAACGCACAGAATCAGAAGTCCTGTTGCCACATTGACGCCACTGAAAGCAACTAGAACCACAAACATTGGCAGAAAGAAGACGCTCTTAGAGATTGCCTCCGCAATTGCAGTTCCAAAGAAGTAGGCATAACGGGAAATTGGGGTCGAAAAGAGATATTCTAGAGTGCCATTATGGAGGTCTTGAATCACTGCACTCAAAGGGGCGCTTAATGCAACTGTGCTGAAGACAATCAGTATCAGACTAGCAAGGAAGAAGATGAACACATCATTTCCTTCCAGACGATTTACTCCAACCAAGGTCACAGCCCCCGCCATTGCTGCGAAAATCGCTATCTGGAAAAGCATGCCAAATGCTTCGCCAACCATATTTGCCTTATAGCGAAACTTCAGGGTCAACTGCTTCTTGATGGTCTCTCTGGCGACTAGCCAGAATGAGGTCCGATACAACCGACTCTCATTGCTCGAATGGACTTCATTGCAGACTGATTCACATACTTCCTGTTGCATCATCTAGACTGCCTCCTGTGCCACAAATCGTTCGCCCGGATGACCTATGAAGTGAATGAATGCATCTTCCAAAGAAACCCGCCTGTGCCGAATCTCCGATCTAATCCCTGCAGTGCGAAGCACTTCAAGAACCGACTCCATACCTGAATATGTATCATCAATACCGAATCCTATCCAGTTATCCTCCAAGTCAACTGAGCAAAGGATATGGTCCTTTGCCAGAATAGAGCCCGTCACTGATGGATCGAGGGAGTCCTTTCTCAGACAGACCAGCTCAGGAAATCCAATTGATTCGATCAGTTCCTCCGATCTGCCGGTTATTCCAACAACTCCCCTGTGCAGGAGTGACACTCTATCGCTGAGGTATTCAACCTCTGTCAGAATATGCGAAGTTAGGAGAATTGAACGCCCCATTTTCGACACGTAGTCTTTCAAATAGCGGCGGATATTGTTTGCAGCCAAAGGGTCTAGGCCTTTAGTTGGCTCGTCAAGAAACAGCAAAGGTGGATCGTGCAGCAGTGCGCGCATTATTACTGCGGATTGCTTCTGCCCGCCAGATAGATGCCCGAATTGACAGTCAATCTTCTCTTCAAGGCCAAAACTCTCAGCAAGTATGGCGATTCTCTCGTCTGCATCAGCCTTACTCATACCGCGTGTCCTGGCAAAGAACAGCAGGTTCTCTCTGACCGTCAGTCGAGCGTAGGCTGAACGTTCGGTGTCCTGCCCCACATAGCCAATGATATGTCGAATATCATTCTCATGTTCCTCAACATCAATGCCATCTATTATGACCGTGCCTGAGTCTTTCTTGAGCAACGTTGCTAAGATTTTGACAAAGGTTGTTTTGCCAGCCCCATTCGGTCCTAGAAGAGAGTGGATCTCTGCTCTTTGTACATCGATACTGGCATCTGAAAGTGCCTTATGCGTTCCGTAGGACTTTGAAACATTTTGGGCGACTAGAAGTGCGTCCGCATTCACTGCAACTAACCACACGTTGTCATATATGTGACAACATATAAATATTGTCATGGGCGTGACAACAAATATATATGGTCCGAATCCCATTATCACAACTGGAGAGTCACTGATGCCAAAAGAATCTGGACGAGCTGAATGGGAGGAAAAGCTTCAGGAGTTAATCCAGAAAGCAGGCTTCTTAGAGGAAGAAGATGGCTTAGTATTCCTGGCTCTTCTAAAGAATAAGAAACCCCTCACCGGGAGTCAACTCTCGGCGATGTTCCCGAGTCTGAAGCGCACACACATCTATTCAATTCTAAATCGATTGCAGCAAGATGGACTGGTGGAAATAAAGAATCCCGGAAAGCGGCCTGCTGAATACGAGGCTCATGACCCTTTGAGACCAATAGAAGCAGCCATCCGTGCTCAAAGCGACCGCCTTCAAGCACTCGAAACCCTCCATGAATACACGAAGCTTGAGATTGTACCAAGGCTCTCAAAAACTGGCATCTTCGGAGGAAGGGTATCAAGTACATTCGTAATCCCAGATAGAATCGATTTCTTCCGTGAGCTAAGGAATGAGATAGAAAGTGCAGAAACCAGAGTTATAGGGCATGTGACTCAGGAATTTCTGCGTGAGATAAAGGAGCCTCTCTACAAAGCCACCAAAAGAATACATGACCATCATCGAAAACATGGATACGAAGATACTTGGGAGTACGCCCGCGATCATCACGCACTAGTTGTGGTTACAGACACTCCGGATGTTGCTCTGGAAAAGGAGTATCCCTCTAGTTTTGTCTCTCGTCCTGGGCCTATTGAAACGGAAATCCTCATTGTTGACAACTCCACCTATTTGAGTAACCTTGACACGAGTATGGGGCTTGCTCTGAAAATCGAGGATGAGTCTGTTACTGAAGTCTACAGGTTGGTTGTCATTAACGCATATCTAGAATCCTCATTTGCAACTAAGACCTCGAATAGCATCAACAGTATTGGAAAATTCGTTGGATCCAATGATAAGATACGTGAGATGGTCAAGAAACTCTTGAAGAAAGGCTGGCTAATATCAAGAGAAAACTCAGACGGCCTGGGATATGAAACTGGAATAGTTGCACCTGGTTCAGGTTTGGGGCTATTTCGGCAAGGCGGCATTATGTACTATCCAGCAACCGGGGACAATGTCGATGAACTTCTCAGACGCCAATTTGAGAAAGGCGTGAGTCAATCCGAGTATTTCGTGCAAAGCCTCCAGCGGCAGTTTGAGGTCATAAGAAAGACAAAGAAGATGAAAATGAAAGATTACGATGCCCACATTTTGGAAATCAGTCTGAAGGTAAGAGATGAATGGAGAGCTGTTCTGGATAACTTGCCTGATGCTTTGCAATCACCAAAAGGTCTTACTGGACCAGCTCTGGTTGGACTGAATCTTGATAATGAGGGGGCGTTCTTAGCCTGGGGATTAAATCCCGAGAATGTTAACCACGTGCTTGATACATTGCTAGAGAGTATGTAGGTTAGATGGAGCTGCAGACTCCGGTAACAGCGATCAATCAGCCTGCTGATGACTCAGCTTCTCTACCGTTTCAAGTAGTTCGTCTACCTTCTCCAGAGATAGAAGTGCCCTAATGGCCTCAAGTTCATCTTTGTCTTTTATGAGAGCTCCCACTCTATACATTGGATTCCCACTTTGACCAATCGGATTTATCTCCACAGCTAGATGGGCGGGTTCATCCTTTACTCGAGGTATCTTTCTGATGAATAGTCCCGGTTCATCAGTCCCCATCCGTTCAAACTTCCTCCCGTGCTTGAGCATATCTCTCAATGATGCGTCCATTCTGCTCACTCATTCATCCTAGTGTGGCGACTTCATATATTATGTTGCATCTTCGTTTGCCGATGCACTATGGCCTTAGGAATTTGATGAACTTCCTGAGGTCTTTCGGCCTTACATAGAGTGCTGGAACCTTCTCTCTGTACTCCCTATAGCCCTCACCGAATCTTTGAATCAGTTCGTTCTCTTCTCTCCTAATCTGGAGCCTGAAGACAAGGTAGAATATCAGAAAGAGTAGAATTGAGTAGACTGATAACCTGAAGGCCAATCCTGCGAATCCTAATAGAACAGCTCCCATGTAAGTGGGGTGCCGCAAGATC
>JBHLND010000021.1:0-18873 GCA_048937485.1 Promethearchaeota archaeon | reverse complement strand
TTCCTCGGAAATATCCAGTCTACATTGACGGAATGGCTCGACAAGTGAATGAGATTCTTGTTAAACACCCTGAGTACCTTCAAAGCCCCCAATCCTTTACAAGAGCAGTTGGACGAACGCGTGTGATACAAGATAATCGCGATCGGGCAAAGGCTGCAAAGGGTGGGGGAATTATTATCTCTCCAGCTGGTATGTTGAAAGGAGGGGCGTCGTATCTCTACTTCAAGATGCTTCACGATGATCCCAAGAACTCGATAATTCTTGTGAGTTTTCAAATCCCTGGAACCCCGGGAGCGGAACTATTGGCAATGAAGAAGGTAACTGTTGGAAGCCGAGAATTTGATGTTGATGCAGAGGTTAAAATGCATCACCTTTCTTCGCACTCTGATTCTGAAGGCATACTGAACCTGTTAGAACGTATTCCTGGTGAACCTGAGTTCCAGATAATTCATGGGGAATCTGATTCCTGCGATGCACTTGCAGAAATTCTTGAGAAAAAGGGTAGAAAAGCGAACGTCCCAGAAACAAATGATAGGATTAGGTTTTAGTCGCCCTCAGACGAAGGACGGGCCTCAACAATCTGGCACTTCACGTTCTGTAGAGTAGATTCTGCTTCCTGAGGATCAAGAATAATTGTGTAGAGATATCGCCTTGTGCGAAGTTTGAGCTTGACGTGGTCTGGCCCTCTCTTCACCCGGCATTCGATGGCATCCTCAGTCATCTCAAGGAATTTGTCTACATCAGTGATTTGCTTTGGCATATCCGAGCCTCCACAGCAACCACTCCGAAGTCCAAGTCGTTATAAGAGTGACGGATGCTACCGCTTTTTTAGGTGGAGCGTGTGCTCACTTGAGCAGAGTAGATTTTGACGACAAGGAGATATCAAAATGGAATTCAATGGCAAAGTGGCAATAGTTACTGGTGCAGCACGAGGCATCGGCAAGGCAACTGCGTGGGCGTTTGCGAAGCGTGGGGCTGTAGCTGTGATAGTAGATATTGATGGTGAAGGGGCCAAGAGAGTTGCAGCTGACATCCGTGACAAGGGACACAAAGCTGCGGCGTTTGCGGTTGATGTTTCAAAAGTAAGAGATGTGGACGAAATGGTCGATAGTGTGTTCAAGGAGTATGGACATATTGACATCCTTGTGAATAACGCCTACATCTCAGGAGGCTATGCACTAGTAACAGAAACAACCCAAGAAACGTGGGACTCAGTCATCGCAGTGAACTTGACTGGGTATTTCAACTGTGCTAGAGCAGTTGCCAAGAGAATGATTTCCCAAAAGTCTGGGAAGATAGTCAATATCTCAAGCGGAGCTGGCATCAATGGGAGCCTCTCCTCGGGAGTACAATACCCAGCAAGCAAGGCTGGCATAATCGGTTTGACGAAAGGGCTTGCAGGAGACCTTGCTCCATACGGCATTAACGTAAACTGCATTACTCCTGGGTTGATCAAAACATGGAAACCCGAGGAAATGGCTGAGCGAGGAACAGGATGGACGCTGGAGAAAGTTGAACGCTATATTACTGTAGAGGTTCCTCTAAGGCGAGTGGGCGAACCAGAAGACATTGCAGAAACCGTGGTGTTCCTGTCCTCTGATGCCGCAAGCTATATCGTTGGCGAAGTGATTAATGTGGATGGTGGCGGCATGCTCGATTCGGTGGCGAAACGGGAATCTCTTCTAGGGTTCTAAAGGATATTAGAATGAGCTGGTGGGCCGGGAGAGATTTGAACTCTCGATTTCCGCCGATTTCAACGAGGGTCTTAAGACGACCCACGTATGTGAAGGCGGCATCATGGCCAACTAGATCACCGGCCCTTACAGAGTTCACTGGATTACAATTCGGATATAAGAATGATGGATAGAAGGTTGTGAAGAAGAAGTGAGCCGCAGCTCTTTCCCGGAACTCTAAGCTGCAGCCCTTTTATCATGAACGTATACACTGAACTTTGTAGCACCATTATTCCTCAAAATGTGCGCAGTCACAGTTTCATCAAAGGTGACGGTGCCATCTCGACCTTCAATGTCGGTTATTTTGAGGACTGCGCTTTTGATTTGGATCTCAATGCTTCTCAAAATATCACCTCCTCTTTTGTGTGTTCAGCGATGGAACTTCCTGATTCAATTCTCCAAGTTGCCATCACTATTCCTCGCGAATGACCCATCTCTATATCCTCATGTAATAGTATTACACATTACAGTAATAAGCATTACGCATTACATTTCAGTGCAATAGACTGAGACAAAACATCATTTTGGCCGAAGGTCTGCCAAAAAATGCCAAAGATGAAGGGAAAAAATGAAATTCTGACGAAGTCGGTCCTGCAGCCGACTTCTCAGTCTTGGAAGGCTACTTCTTAGAACGCCTCTTGGGTCTGAGGTCCTTGTTCTTGCACTTCCTGCACTTCTTAGCCTTAAGTGGATTAGTTGCTCCACAGTAGCGGCATATTGACTTGTAGAGCAAGTAGTGCTGTGCAAGCCTGCGTTTCTCAATATCAGCAACTGGCATTTCTTGGACCTCTTTTCACTGTTGCATGCACGGTCTCACATGAGCCCGCCTTGGCTTTCCTGCTGAGTTGTGTTTTAAAAGCTTGTGCTCTTTCCACAAATTTCACTGGAGCCTAGAGCATATCTTTGAGGAGTCTTGCCACATCACTGGGCTTCTCTGCAACAGGAACATTTGCCTCATCGAACGCGGCAATTTTCGCTGCTGCAGTGCCGGTGCTCCCACTGATAATTGCGCCTGCGTGCCCCATCCGTCTTCCAGGCGGCGCAGTTCTACCAGCAATGAATCCAACAGCAGGCTTGTCAACATGCTCCTTGATGTAGGCAGCTGCCCTTTCCTCTGCATCTCCGCCTATCTCGCCTACAAGTACGAGTGCCTTTGTGTCTTTATCATCATTGAACATCTTCACTGCTTCAATTGAGGTCAACCCAACACATGGGTCTCCTCCAAGGCCTATGGCAGTGGAGATTCCAATTCCTGCATTGGTCATTCCTGCAGCGATTTCGTAGGTAAGAGTGCCGCTCCGTGACATGAGACCGACCTTGCCATCGGCAAACACGTGACCTGGCATGATCCCAACCTTCTGGCGAGCCCCTGGCGTGATAATTCCTGGCGTGTTAGGGCCTATCACAGTAATCCCTTTCGTTTTAGCAGCATGAATCATTCTCATCTCATCCCTTACTGGAACGTGCTCAGTGATCACGACAACAGGGTTCAGGTCTGCTGCAATTGCTTCTAATGCAGCATCCCCAGCGAAAGCTGCTGGAACGAATATTATCGATGCTGTTGCATTTTGAGCCTCCTTGGCTTGCCCCACACTGTCATATACAGGGACTCCGTACACATCCTCTCCAAGCTTACCCGGAGTTACACCCGCGACAATCTTTGTCCCGTATTGAAGCATAGCTTGTGTGTGGAAAGTACCCTGTGATCCAGTGATTCCCTGAACAATGACTCTAGTGTCTTTGTCAACCAGTACTGCCATCATGCAGTTCCTCCTTTGGCAAGTGCTACTACTTTTTGTGCTGCCTCTTCCATTGTTTTGAGGAAGGGAATTCCGGCATCGCTCAGAATCTTCTGCCCTTCTTCCTCATTTGTCCCGACCATTCGAATCACAAGAGGTGCAGTAATGTCGCCATCTTTCTTTGCTGACAGAATACCATTTGCTACTTCATCACAACGAGTGATTCCGCCCATGATGTTGACTAGGATTGCCTTTACCTTGTCATACTTCATAGCAATCTCTATGCCCTTTTCTACACGCTCCGCGTTGGCACCTCCGCCAAGATCTAGGAATGTACTCGCTTTTCCGCCATAAAGGGACACAGCATCAAGGGTTGCCATTGTAAGTCCTGCTCCATTGCAAATACAGGCAATGTCGCCGTCCAGTTCTACATATGCCATACCCTCTGCAGTAGCCATGCGTTCGCGTTCATTCATATCAGCTGGTTCACGCTTAATCCCCTCAATGAGTTTCTTGTGTCTGTATAGAGCATTGTCATCTACATTGAGTCGTGCATCTGCTGCTAGGAATCTCCCATCACTGGTGAGAACAAGCGGATTTATCTCAGTGAGTTCAACGTCATACCTCTCCACGATGTCCCACAAGGTTACGAAGAAAACAGCCAACCTATTGATTTGCTTCCCCTTGAACCCCATCGCTATGGCAATGTCACGGGCTTCATACGCCTGCAGACCTAACATGGGGTCAATGTGTTTCTTGATTATCTTCTCGGGGCTTTCTTCTGCCAGCTCCTCAATAGACATTCCGCCTGCTGCACTGCCAATTACGACATATTTCCGTTCATTGCGGTCAACTGTTATTCCTGCATAGATTTCCTGCTGAATTTCCAGTTTCTCTTCAACTATAACCGACTCGACTGGGAGATCATTGATTCTCATGCCAAGGATGTCCCTAGCCAATGCTTCAGCTTCTTCAGGCGTGTCAGCGAATTTTATTCCTCCCGCTTTCCCTCTCTTTCCAGTGAGTGCCTGTGCTTTTACAGCGACTGGTTTTCCTACTTCGATGGCTCGCTTCTTAGCTTCCTCGGGAGTGTATGCAACTCCACCGGGCGGAGTAGGCATTCCAAAGGATCGGAATATTTCCTTTGCCTCGTGCTCGAATAGCTTCATGGATATCATCACCACAGAAGGGGCAAATGCAATAGCCCCGGGACGAGCCCGGTCCATTGTTCGTCCGTAAAAAGCTTACCTGATTGACTCAAGAAGTGCTAGGAGGTTCTTTTCCATGTTTATAGCGTCTTTCTTCATGTCTGTTCTCTTTCGTCCCTCCATTAATTTGAGTAGAATTGAATTCACGTAGTCTAGTTCTTCTAGGCAGTTCTCAACAATACCTGGAAGATCCTTTTCATCCTTGACCAGTTCTTCCACTTCTTTGACTGGAAGTGCTTTCAGCACCCTTTCAAGAACGTCACGTGGTAAATCGGCCCGTGCAATAACCACACTACGGAGCATACCCTTCAAATCACTGGTTCCACTTTCAATGGCCTTCATGACTCTTCGTGCATCGCGTACAGGAACTCCTAGAAACGTGACGTTTTCCCCAAGTTTTGTACAAAGAATCTTCTTCCCATCTCGTTGGATAAGTCCGTCCTTCTCCAAATCTCCAAAGACCTCAAGGCTTCTTAACGACTGAGTAATGACTCCCTCTGCATAGGGCTTGGTTTCGTTGTCACGAAGTGAATACTTCGCGAATTTCACTAGATGTTTGCATAGTCTATGTTTTCGAATCCCTTGATACTTCCATGATTCGCATGAACATGCAACACCGTCAGCTGATTTCAGAGAAACGTAATGCCACATTTCACGACTTCCACTTCGAACTAGCCCCTCTATCTTCATGGGATTGACAGAAACAAATCGAACACTGTCATCTGCAATATCTTCTGCCCTCTTCTCTGTCGATTTGGTTGTCCTCATCGATACAAACTCCTCAACAGGGGTTTCATCAGTGGGTATCAAATTGCCACGCGAGATATCTGTGGCCCGATGTGTTGAAGCCCAAAATGTTCGATTGACAATTGCAAAGGGATCAGTATCCTTTTCCGTGCTCCCACATAATTGTCCAAGAACAAGGTCTTGGATGTTTTCAGGGTCATCCATGCAGCTGTCTACTTCGCCAAGACGCGGAAAAAGGTCACCTTCTCGATTTCTATCAAAATATGTTGTCAACACCCTTGTTCGTTCTGATTCCTTATCTACTACAACAATTCCGAAGCCCTCATTATCAAGCCCTCTCCTTCCCGCTGACTGAAGCACGTCGCTGAGCTGCCACTCTGAGAGCATGGTGACGGCGTCATCTTGGGATAGCTCTTTCCCAATATCCTGCATGAACACTCCCATGAGAAACACCAATGACGCCCTAAGCCCACTGGCTATGGCGAATCTCGTTGGCATTACAAGAACTGGAAGTAACTCATCTTCCCATGCGGTTGTGATTCGTCTTCTTTGCTTTCTTGAAACCCCCTCATGGAAGAAGGCCACCCCTCTTGTGAGGCACTTTCCCAATTTGGTCGTCATCTGCGATTCTGGATAGAATTCTATAACCGTGCGTGCTAGGTTTTTGAGATCATCACGGTGTTCAGGCCCAAGTCTGAGATCGAGCGAAACGCCCTCATCCTCTTTGGATACTCCTGCTAGCTGAAGTGCAAGTGTTTCTGCGGCCTCTATATTTCCGCAGAGTATCATGACCTGGCCTCGTCTGTAGTGCACAAATTCCGTTAAATCAGCAAGCGATTCTCCTGCACTATCAAATGCCTTCACACTGAAAATGAGTTTGACATCCCTCTTTTTGTCTTCAATAATCTCAGCTTCAAACCATTCTGCAAGGTCTTCAACATCGGCCACCGGAGGAGTGACAGCGCAATACTGGATAGTGGAACTTCTCCCCATCATTGCTACAAGGACAGTTTCCAACCTAGCTCCCAAGCCGGGCTGCCCTATGAGATCTAATCTGTCCACTAGTACATACTCCACACCATCAAGAATCTCCGGGCGAGTTCGAATAGCAATATCAAGAGACTTGTATGTTGCAATTATCACTCTCTCAGTTTCCCATTCTTCTCCTATGGCGGCGCTCTTACTTGCAATAGCTGTGATTTCTACGCCTAATCGACGACACTTGGCGCTGAGAGATTGGAACTTTCTCTCCACCTGATGTGGATTTGGGCAAAGGACTAGAGCTTTTGATCGAAAACTAGATGCGACAAGGTTGAGCAAGGATATTTCAGCGATCTGATACGCTTCTCGGTAGTCATGTGTGACCAAGATTTGACTGATACCACGCATCAGTCCCTTTTCAACTGCTTCCAGCTGGAACTCTGAAAGACTAGCTACCCCCTGCCTTCTCAATATTTCAAGCAGGCGTGGTGCAACCTGTGCCAATTCGAGTTCCTTAAGCGTGCTCACTATGTTCCCCGCCGTAATGAACGCGCAATAATGATGAACAACTATCGTATCCTATTAGGTTTTCCTATTATTGGATTACTTCTCTAGAAATGCGTATGAGCCCTCTTTCTTCGATATTTCCGTATCATTTTCAGTTACCAATGAAATGGCCGCCAGGAAGCAAAACACTCCTGCCTACCTTGTCTTATGCAGACACATACATAGAGTGATAAGCGGTTTGCAGTTTGTTTCGATTAGAAAGAAGTGTGACCATACTATCTCTCCCCTGATAATTGAGGTCTGAAGCTATGGCATTTGTTGCAACCAGAGATTCTGCATTCGAAATAATCCTAAAGGATGGATTCAAAGTGCCGCCAGGCTCCACCTTTGTATGTGGTTTTCATGGTCTTGGCGAAGTAGGCTTTCTGAGCACCGCTCATCTAACAAGAGCATTGAACGCTGAGCGTGTGGGTTTCATAAAGAGCGACATGTTGCCGCTTTTTGTTTCAATGGAGAATGAACGATTGGTTCTGCCATTCGAGCTCTATTGGTATGAGGAACAGAAGATGGTATTCCTTGTTCCCCGATTTCAACCACATAGCTCCGAGCAATGGGGCTGGATTGATCGGCTAGCCGAATGGATTACAGAGAGCAAATTCTCGGAGGCACTTCTCTTGGGTGGGCTCGATGCAAGCTTCAAGGAGGATGATGATGAGATGCGTTCTGTACCAACAACTGCGTACAAACCACTCTTGGAGAAGTGGTCCGTTCCTCTCCTAGAGGAGGGTCTCTTTGTGGCAGGTCCGCTTGCCTTGCTTCTTGCTGAGCTGGAGATGCACGGTTCGCCAGGAATTGGTCTTCTCACATATGCAACTCGCGGTCGTCCTGACCCGAAAGCTGCAGCAACCATGCTGGAAAAAATCAATGAAGTCTATGGTGTGGAGGCAAACGTGGATCAGCTACTTGAGGAGTCTCGTGAGATAGAACGCCTTGAGAAGATGCGTCAGTCAATAGAGGCCTCGGACAGACCCAGTGACATGTTTGTCTAGGCCCCTCTAACATAAGCGCCGATATCGACCAGGTTCTTGGCAACGAGTTTGTCTTTACTCAATCGACTCAGTCTGGCTGAATCAATGGTTAAGGATGCAATTCCAAGACATTCTCCATCCTCATTCAATACAAGAACCCTATTTCCTCTCATCAATCCCGATTGAAGCTTCAGGACTGACTGTTTGAGAACGCTTCTGCCATAGGTGAATGATTGGGCTCCGCGCTCGGATACTACTATGGTGTTGTCAGTGAGCTTCACCAAATCCATCAGGATTTGAAGACTGAATCTGAACCTCCCCTTTTCGAGATCACCCATGAAGATTCCGAGGGACTTTATCTCGAATTCTTTGATTTCCTCAACTAGATTGACCCAATCCCTGGGTACTAGGAAGATACGTCGTGTTTCACCTTTCTGCATTGCGACTGGAACACGGTTTCTCATTAGTGCCTTTGTCACTCCTTCTCCGAACTCCCCATCAACTGCTTGCGTTACCTCAGCCCATTCAACAGGACCCATCAGTTCTAGAGCCACTTAGATTCATGCCTCCTTAATCAGCTTACAAATGAAGAAACCCTCGGTGCCATGCAGATGAGGAAGAAATCTCCTTGCTTGTGTCAAGGACTCATCAAGCTTCACGCCATAAGGTTGGGAATATCCTGGTGTTCCAAACTCAAGCGAAATTGGTGCTATGCTCATCTCAGGATGCTTCCTAAGAATTCCATCAACAATGTACTCGTTCTCTTCAGGTGCAATCGAACAGGTAGAGTATACAGCAGTTCCTCCAGGGGCAAGTGCTTGCACTGCTGCGTCAAGCATCTCATCCTCTCTAGTCGCGCAGAATCTCACATCTGCCATTGATTTGCTTGTTTTTCTTGTGGGATCCAATGGAAGAAGACCCTCGCCAGAGCAAGGCGCGTCAAGCATTATTTTGTCTGGCTTGACCTTCAGGGCTTCGAGTTTCTTTGCATCACCTCTCAACACAATTGTATTGGAATTCCCGCATCTTCTAATATTGGCCTCAAGGCTGGCAATTCGAGTCCGATCGTACTCGACCGCAAGGAGCGTTCCCTCATTGTTCATGAGCTGGGCCAGATGAGTTGTCTTTCCTCCGGGGGCTGCAGCCAAATCCACGACAATTTCTCCAGGTTTTGGGTTCAAGACTTTGCTAACAGTCATAGAAGGAACACCCTGTACATAATAGAACCCAAGCATATGTTCGAACAGAGCCCCTGGAGAGCTTGTGTGAAAATCCGCCCAAAAGCCCTCTTCGATCCAAGGAATGGAATCAAGAGTTACTCCCTTTTTCTCGAGTCTTGGTAATAGCTCACCAGCTGCTATCCTTAGAGTATTCACTCTGATTGCAGTTCTAATCGGACTCTCACATGCTTTGAGAAACTCCAGCGCTTCCTCTTCCCCCCAAAGAGCAAGATACCTCTCAATCATGTACTGTAGATATCCATGCTCTTTTGCCAAGCTCTTTGCCCTTTGACGGAGGTCTTTGCTAGACATTTCATCACCACAATTAGATGTCAAGAGCCGTTTTTAGTTCCTCGACTATTGGTGAAACCAATTTCACAGGCGAAGTAAGTCTATCAGGTGTGGCCAGATCTTTGAAGCCAATCCCTGTAATCGGAACCACGATTCTGTCAGCTCTGTCAATGACTCCTTGTTCCACAAGCTGTTTCAACCCTGCCAGTGCAGCTACTCCGCTTGGCTCAGCAAACACGCCCTCAAGCTTGCCAAGTAGTACCAGATACTTCTCGATTTCAGGGTCTGACACTGCTATTGCTGCTCCCTTAGAGATGCCTAGATACTTCAAAGCTGCATCTCCATCCCATGGAAATGGGTCTGCCAGTCCTCCTGCCACTGTTTCATTCGAGTCCCAGGGCTTGATTTCTAGCGGATTCTGATTCTCATTAAATGCTCTGACAATCGGTGCACACCCTTCTGGTTGCACGACTACTCCATGAGGTATGTCATCAATAAGGCCCATTTGCTGGAACTCCCAGAGTCCTTTCATGGTCCCTGCCATTAATCCCCCGCTTCCTGTTGGGAAAAGAATCCAATCGGGCAAGTCCCAGTTTGACTGCTCTGCTATCTCATAGCCGAGAGACTTCGTGCCCTCGAACTGGAAGCAGTTGAAGGGACCAAAAGAAGGTGATGGTGTCCATCCTAGATCCTCGCAGGCTGCGCGTAATAATGTCGTTGTGGGATCCACTCCTTCCTTTTGCTTTCTTACCCTAAACACATTTGCTCCTAGGGTTCTGAGATGGATTAGCTTGCCTGCAGGAGCATCTTCTGGAACAAAGACCACAGCTCTCAGTCCGGCTCTTGCCGCATATGTTGACATGGAGGCAGCTGCATTCCCAGAGGATGCGGCAACAACTGTTTCTGCTCCATCTTCGTGTGCGCGGCTGACTCCCACACAGATAGGACGGTCCTTGAAGGAGCCTGATGGGCATGTTGTTTCCAACTTCAGGAATAGATTGGAGAGATTCATTTCTTCCCCGAGCTTTCGAGCCTTGATGAGCGGCGTATCTCCCTCTCCTAGGCTCACAATACTCTTCTTATTCCTCAAAGGCATGAGATCAAAGTACTTCCAGAGGCCTCCTTTCTTTCTCTCAATACTACCTCTGCTGTGAAACTCCTTGGCCAGTTCAAGATCGAACTGGATATCAATTCGTCCTCCGCACCCGTCATTTGGCGGGACATTATCGTCTGTGTATTTCTTGCCACATTTGGCACACTTGTACAGCTTCACTTTGGACAATTCTATGCACGTCTTTTCTGATGTTGATATGCTCGTTATGTGGCTTGTGGCTCAACAAGAAATTCACTGGAAATGGAAAGACCTAACTCCTAGACGTGTAGTTCGAAATCAGAAGAAAGGATCGTGATAGCTATGCCTTCTTTTGAAGTTGAAGTAAAAATCCCCCTTGAGTCATCTGAATCACTCCATGCTTCATTACTCGATATCGGTGGGCGAAAGCTAAACACAGAAACTCAGATTGATGCCTACTACGATCATCCGTCTAGGAAATTTCAAGACACTGATGAGGCTGTCAGAGTGAGGAGGAGACAGCCGCACCCAGATTTCCCTGGATTAACTCCCAGCCATGACGACCCTCAGTATGAAATGACCTACAAGGGCCCCAGAGTCGACCCGTTATCAAAGACAAGAGTGGAGCTCTCAGTTGGAGTTGACGACACAGCCTCAATGGAATCAATTCTAGAACATCTGAGTTTCAAGAAGGTAGCTGAATTGGTCAAAACTCGGTCCTTCTACGATGTTAGTGGCATTACTGTCAGCATAGATGATGTAGTGGATGTAGGTCTGTTTCTTGAGCTTGAACGTGTTGTCTATGACGAAGCCGAGATTGAACCGGCTAGAGAGTATATCTTTGAAGTTGTCAGAAAACTCGGTCTTGACCCAAGCAAGGCAGTTCGGACTTCATATCTTGAATTATACCAACAATGGACCTCAGCCTAATTCCTTTTTCCGCGCTTCATTTCGCAATTCGGAAACAAAGGTGTGGAGCGTTCCATGTCGTGATTGAGCCAGTGCTTTTCCCTCTTCGGTGTGCATGAGGTTGCATAACTTGAGAAGCTTCTCATCTGCATGTAGTAAAAATCCCTCAATTCCCGCATTCTTCACTGTAGCTTGGGCTATTGCTCTGAAAACACCAATTGCGCCAATAGCATCCAATTTATCAGCATCGCTCAGGATTTTGCCTTCAAGAGAGTCTGGTGTCAAGCCCTCACTGAACCTATGGGTTCTAATTGCCGCTTTGACTCTTTCAATCTCTGAATCGTCATAGCCAGTTCTTCTCAATATCTCCTCACTCATCTCTCCTGATAAAATCGAATGAGAAACTCCAGTTTCCATCTCCCTATAACGTCCCACATCATGAAGCAGGGCGGCTGCCTTCAACACTTTGAGATCAGCTCCAATCTTCTCCCCAATCTCAAGTGCAATGCGATAAACACGCTTTACATGGTCATAGGCATGAGCACCAGCATTTTGGGCTGACATTTGCTCTTTGACGTATTCGTCGATTTTGTCTTCAGGTTTCATTACGGAAGAACTCTCCGAGGTATCATCGTGTCTTAATATATTGCAGATATTGCTGTTGGTCCTCCAAGTGGCTTTCGATTTATGGAAGGGCCGGAAGGTCCGAGAAACCCTTTAATTGCTTTACACGGACGAAGAGGGGTAAAGAAGTCGCCACCTTCTGAGTTCCTTTTTCGTTGGCCAGAAGGAACTCCAAACCGAGAGGTCAAAACCCGTGAGTGCCGCAGAAACCAGCGACCGTCGAAAGATGGGTCTGATGACAATAATAAGCTCCATCATACTAGTTGCAATGATAGTATGGGGCAGCTACACATTTCTTCTTGTCCAACTGAATCAAGTGCGCCCATATGATCCTCACTATGAGTATGACGAGATTATCGACTGGCCATACAATATCAGCTGGGCCGGTGGAAGAACTAATTGGTTTGAGAATGTAAACTTGGACAATATGAGCCTTGATCAACCATTCCCAGAGGATCTCCTGTCCCAATTAAACAACACAATCTTCTTTGTGACGCCCGAAGACCCGCCGCAACTATGGCGTAGTACGTCGTATGATGCCTATGATGGCTCAAGCTGGGCAAAGAGCTCAAGCTCCACATACGATTTTTCATCGAATCTTATTACATCAGGTGAGGCCGCAGCTCTTGGCAACACAGTCTATCGGGTCTATCTCAACGTCAGCGCAGGGCCTGGTGTGGGAAGCATTGAACTCCCCACCCTATTTCCTGATATCCTAGTAGTTGAAGATTCTTTTGAAACAGGTGATTTCGTATCAGGTGTTTTTCAACCTCACAGTCCTTCACGCCTTATCAACTACGAATTAAGATCTGATGATTATGGAACCCTTTTGTTCAGTCCCTTTTTAGAAGGCGCCCCGGAAAGCATCATCATTAGCTATGAACTCACATACCGGGTCCAAGACACTTTGAGTGTGGCAAATCGTGCACTTGACGGGTCCTCAGCGCCTTCATCGATTTCTAATCTGTACACACCCTTGCCTTCTCTCACCCCTCAAGTCATTCAGAATATCACACCGTTCATGGCATCGGGAAATGCCTTTCAGACTGCAGTGGATGTTGAATCTTATTTCCGAACCACTTTCGAGTTGATGATTCAAAACATGACCGTGATTAATGATCGTCCTCCTGCAGGCCAAGAGCTTACTGATTGGTTCTTAGCGCGAGGCGGCGGCCTACCACAGGACTTTGTGACTGCATATTGCGTGTTCATGAGATATCTAGGCATTCCTGCACGACCTGCCCTGGGTTATGCAGTAGGTGAACCAATGGGCGGCTACCGTGAAATTCAGGTTCGTCACATGATGTTTTGGGCTGAAGTCTTCATTCCAATGGCAGGACATCCCGAATATGGTGAGTGGATACAGGTCATTCCTATACCACTTCCAGGAGGCATGGGCGGTGACGAGATTCCCGAAAATACAGGGGCACAGAATGTTCAGTTAATCGTGACACCGATTCTCTTTCCACCATGGGCAGTTATCGGAGATCCCTTTGACATAGTAGCTACCCTATTCCTCGACTATAATCTAGTAACCACACCAGAAACCATCCAGTTCTACGACGAAGGCGTTTCAATAGGAAGTGCAACGATTGATGGAACCGGCCTTGCTACTCTCAACTATGCATTTCCATCAGATGCAGCCGTGGGAGCTCACAATATCAGTGCAACGTGGACTTTCTCAACCTTTACAATAATGAACTACACGTTTGTATCAGCTGTGGCCAATCCAAATCCTATGATGGCAAGTAACATTGATCAGCGGATGGTGCCAGCTGCTGAGATTATTGATGTTGATATACGCCAAGGTCTCGATAACTACACCGCTCATTGGAATGACACTGTGCATATTCATGGGGTTATGACTGATCATCTGGGACAACCAATAGACGGTACAACTCTGGTCAATGACCAAATGGAGATCATATGGGATGGAACCCCGATAGGTTCCACAACCATTCAATCCGACGGTAGCTATTCCTACGACGTATATGTTGATCCATTTGATGCTGTACTAATGAGCATAGGCTCGCATGATATCTGGTCGTATTTCGCCGGTGAAAATGACACCGAAACAGGCTTCTGGAAGTACCTTCCTAATCGCTCTGCTGAGAACTCCACGGTCATGGTCAATGGTCTAGCAGTTCTCAATCTGATTGTAACTCCGACGTCTGCCTACCGAGATGCTATCCTTCATTATGAAGGCTACTTGGAACTGATGGACGGAACCCCTCTTCCCTTTGAATCCGTTTACATCTACCTCAATGATACGTTTCTGGATACAAGAATCACTAACATATCAGCGCAGTTCGAATATGACTATGTGATACCTAGTGCTTATCCTCTCGGTCAAGTCAATGCCAATGTTACCTGGCAATCAACAATTGGGGGCGTTTCTGATAGTTCAGAGATAGAAACTGTGACGGTTGGGCTTCGACCTGTGAACCTAACTATAGACTCTCGCCCAACAGCTTTCATACAAAACACATTCATTGTCAACGGCACTCTGAGGGATGCAGTCAATGGCACGGGGTTGGTTGGTCGGACAATAGACCTCTGGTGGTTTGACGGGGTATCAATGGTCAATGTCAATTCTACTGTCACCGGACCTGGAGGCTACTACGAGATTGAGTACTTTGTGCCCTTTGGTGCCTATGAAGGAATAGTGCCAATTTGGACTAACTACACTTCCATTGACCCCGTATACGAAAACAAGCAATCGATAACTCGGTATATCCAAGTAAAGAAATACGACATCACAGTCACCATACAAGCTGATCCCGATCCAGTGTTTATTCTTGGAACCCTGACAATTCAAGGAAGGCTTTTCGTGCCAGAGCTTGGCAATTTTCCTCTCCCAGGTGAAACAGTGGAACTCTGGTGGCATAATGCCACTGACGGATGGCATCACATTAAAGATGTCACTACAAATGCTACTGGCGGGTATATCTATTACTTCCCCATTCCTCTCTATCATGAGCTTGGCAACGTGACGCTTTACGCCTATTATAATTCAGTCTATTCGAATGCATATGATGGTGAGTCCATTCATTTGTATCCAGTAATAGAATCAAGACCCACTCTTCTAACAGTCAACACAGACAGTCCTTCCTATTATCTCAATGAGACCGTATTCATCTATGGACAACTCTTGAACAGCACTGGAGGAATTCCATCTCAAACCATCTATATTCACTGGTACAATAGTACTGATACTCTGGTATTCACGGCAACCACGAATTCCACGGGGCACTACAATTACTCCTACCCACTCTCTCTGTCTGATGGCCCTGATACTGTCATTATCTTTGTGAACTTTACATCTCCAAGCCCCGCGTACGAAGATGCATTCGCCCTATTAACTCCCAGCCTGACATTACAGCTCTATGCAACAGACATAGCAGTTGCTGCAATAAGCGGTACATATCACCTCAATGAAACCATCTACGTTTCAGGCACACTCACATTTGTCCATAATGGCCAACCTATAGATGGAGAAACTGTTGCAGTTCATTACCTGTGGTGGAATGGCACTGAAATCATAGATTACGTTGCAACAAATGGATTAGGCGTATTCAACTCTCAATATGATTTTGTCCTTGCTGATGCACTTGGTTCCATCTATGTATGGGCACAGTACACAGCTTCGGATCCATTGTGGGACAATTTTACTTCGAGCACTCAAACCACCACCCTTGAACTATATCCACTTGAGCTGAACGTGTCACCAGCTTCTCCTGTCTATCTGGACCAAGGAGTACTGATAGATGGATATTTGACACATCTTGGCGGGTCGCCGCCGCTAGCCTTTGAAACGGTCAGCATCTACATCTCATCTAGCCCTACCGGTCCATGGACATTTCTAGCAAACCGTGTAACTGATGGAACTGGCTATTTCCAATACATGCATTACTTCACAGTACCGCCTGATACTGAAGGTACTTACTACTTCAAATGCAACTATACTAGCACCGATCCGTTGAATGCAGATGCAACAACAGGAGCCCTACAAGTAGATGCACAGAAGTATGCAGTCACGCTGGATGTGATAGCGCTCCCAGACCCATGCTACCAGAATGAGACCTTGGGTATCTATGTTCATCTCTATTACACAGTTGGTGGTGGTGACATTGATGGGGTGAGTGTTGATTTATTCTGGTATAACGGTACTGAATGGCCTCTCGCAACAATCATCACAAATACAACTGGAGAATTCACATTCTACTACTCCGAAATGGATGATGATACAATTCGTACAGGAATTGAGATCTATGGGAGATATGCTGGTAATCTTACCCTTGATTCCACAGAGTCATGGCATGATACACTGAATCTGTTGCAGTGGCAAACAATAATCAATGGATTTGCAGTGGGCAGCCCCAGCTATTACATTCTCGAAACAATGACAATATCGGGAACACTTGTCTATGTGGCTAATTCAGCTCCAATTGGAGGCGCTACAATTGAGCTTCTATTTGATGGTTCCCCAGTAACTACTGGTTTCACTCTTCCTGATGGCACATTTGTCATCCCATGGATTATCCCTGAACTTACTCCTCTTGGAACCCACCAAGTATCAGCTAGATTCCAATCCCCTGACCTCTGGATTGCTGATTACACTACCGCGCCATCTAGTGTATTGATTCAGCAATATTCGGTGATTCTTACTGCCAATATCGACACGCATCTTGTCTATCTTGGTAATGCAGTCAATATCTCCGGCACATTGACATTCAGTAATGGAACTGCCATGGACGGATATGATGTTGAGATTCACTGGGATAATGGTCTTGACATGATTCTTCAGACCATCACAATAACCGATGATGTTTCAGGATCATTCGCATATGTTCACAACATCGACTGGAGTCATCCTTTGGGCGTGAGCTGGTACTATGTGGTCTTCGTGAGGCCCAATGCAGCGTTTGAACCCGCCTCAACGACTCCTGATGCTGTGGAGGTCTGGGATTTGGTTAGCATTGACCTAGTTCCGCAGACAGTATTCATTGCTGATAGAGGGGACACAGTCGTACTCTCTGGCGCGGCAACTCACGGAGGTTTTGATGCTCCTGGTGTGCCAATCATCATTCTTGCCAACGGAACGCAAATTGATATCACAGTCACCGAAATCGATGGAACCTTCAGAATCAGCCTTATTGTTCCATCCACGGCGCCTCCTGGTGTGAACAACATCACGATTGACGTTCAAGCATCAACCTATTACGCACGTGCGAATATCCCAAGAAGATGGTTCATTACAGTCAATATTGATAGTGTAGTCATCCTAAGTGTGCCCAGAGATATTGAAATCCAACCTGGT
Organism: Promethearchaeota archaeon; assembly: GCA_048937485.1. Lineage (GTDB taxonomy): Archaea > Asgardarchaeota > Thorarchaeia > Thorarchaeales > Thorarchaeaceae > SMTZ1-83. Next base: position 1,494 of record JBHLND010000021.1, on the reverse strand, counting down.
GAGATATTTTCCCTCTCCGTGCAAATACAAGATGCCGACGGAAATCCAGTAGTTAATCCGGATATTGATATTTATCTGAATACAACCTTCCTGCTATCACGGACATTGACTACGCCAGACATCCAAGTAACAATCCCTCTTGCATGGACTGCTAGCGGTAGGTATACCATAGTCATTGAATACGAAGGCAATCCCAGCCTGTATCTAAGGGGATCCACCGGTGAGTCTGCTCACTCCATTCATATCTTTACCGAGGTTGTGTTTGATTTTAGCAGGTCTCCTCGCCGTGTGAATCCGGGTCTGGAATTCACCCTTGCTGTGGAATTAACAGACGACCAAGGAATCCCAATTGCTGGTCGTCAAGTTCGGTTCAACCTGAATGGAACAGACACAGCCATTCGTCGAACAGATTCGTCAGGCAATGTCATACTTGCAATGTCAGCAATTGAAACTCCTGCAAACTTCACATTCTCAGTGACACTCCTCTCTCCCATTGTGTCCGAAATCACATCGAATGACTTCACGCTTGAGATCAGCGAACCAAGTGGAGGGTTCTTGGACCCGATGGATCTTCTTCTTCCAGCTCTGCTCATTGGTGCCGCTGTTGTGGTTCTATTCTTGTATCTCTACTTTGTAAGGGGCTTTGGAAAGGGCATTGCGGGGCCGGAGGACCATACTATTTCGCAGAGGCTGCATGACATCAAGAAGCTAGCTGATGCAGGACGATACAGTGCCGCTATCAATCTCGCATATCGGACTTTTGAGGAGCTATGCGGCACAAAAATAAGCTCCGAGCGAAGACTCTCTGAAACAGCTAGAGACTTCGTTGCTCGAACATTGGAGCAAATTCCATTGGATGCGGTTTCCGTAGATGAGCTACTCGGAGCATATGAAGAAGCACGCTTCTCGGATCATGAAGTGACCCGAGAGCGTTATGAAAACACAATGCGTGTTTTCACAGACCTCTATCCGCGAATAGAGGCGGTAGAAGTGACAATTGAGTAAAAGGTGATTAAATGGGCTTAATGGATTCTCTCAGAGGCATGCTCGCTCGGAAACCACCTGAGGAGAGGGTAGATATTCCCTCTAAACTTAGGAACATCAAAAAGCTCGCAGATGCCGGTAAGTACGATGCTGCAATCACACTTGCGTATCGAACTTTCGAACAGATGTGTGGCAAAAAGACAGGAATCGAGAGGATGCACTCTGAGACTGCACGTGAGTTCTTGGATCGTGTGCTGAAATCGTTGCCTCTTGATAGTGTCATGGTTGACGAGTTTGTGGCGACCTATTTGGAAGCTCGATTCTCAAACCATGTTATATCTCGCGAACGTTACGAGGTGGCAATCAAGACCTTCAGCGATCTTTACCCACGAATCGAAGGAAGAGCACTGGCAGATTGATCAAAAGGTGTAGCGAATGGGCTGGAAAGAAACGATTCAAGTGATCCTTTTCATCCTCAGCTGGGCCCCCATAGGTCTGCTTGCAGGAACA
>JBHLND010000265.1:0-4451 GCA_048937485.1 Promethearchaeota archaeon | reverse complement strand
GCCTATGATCCCTGCATTAGTTGCAGTGCACACCTTGTGACAGTAGAATACAAATGAAGACCAAACCCTCAAACCGTTAGGATTCCACAAGTCTGCATCAAGAACAGGTACTCATCAAATATTCTTAATAGAATCTGAATGTTCTCAGATTGGCATGGTATTCGTGAGCCTGATGAGGCAGAAGACACAAGTTGCTGCGGGTCTATCTCTTCTGCTTCTCTTGGTCTTTGGCTGCTTGGATGGTGTGGCTAACTCCATTCCATCCGAATCGCATCCGGGTAACGCATTATGGATTGAACCATCAAATGCTTCACTGAATGAAGTTGGCAGCAAAGTCAATCTAACAGTGTGGTTGAATGTTTCGCTAGATACTTTCGCATGGCAATTGAAGATTCTTTTCAATTCAACTTACTTCAAGGTTTCTCAATTGGGCTACACAGCAGGCGATAGAAGCGAGTTCCTAGCCGGCCACTCGACCATTTCAATTGACCCGATTCTGAACAATAGCGAGGGTTATGTCATCATGGGAGAAACACTGCTTGGAAACGACAAAAGAAATCCAGGCTGTGATAGTTTGGTGTGGTTAGAGCTCAACTTGACAGAAGCACCCCAGGCACTCCAGTTTGCTGTATCTTTCTCAGTACCCTACGGCGCGGATACATTTGTCCTAACTCCGTCTCTTGATGTCGTCGCAATGGATACCTCTGTCGGTTCTGTTCTTGAATATCAACAGGTACCGCAGGACAATCTCATCAGAGACATTGTAATCATTGCAGCCGTTTTGGGACTAGCTGGGACTCTCCTAGTCCTAATTAGAAAAAGGAGGCGAGATGGAAATGAGGAGCATTAAACCCAAGTCAGTTCTCATCTTGATAATATTAATCGCATCTACTGCAGCAGGAATGCACTTGACTGGCATATCCGAGGTTCCAGAAACATCAAAGAATCACGAAGTATCTTCCATGAACACTGGCAAGGGAATCCTAATAATCAACGATCCACGCAAGTATGCATTCTTTGGATGGTATCGGCCGACTCAATTCAGTATTGAGATACTCAATATACTAAACAGGACAGTGTCTTGGGCTACAAGCTATATGAGTCCTGAGGATGTGAACATTGTGTTCTATCGCGAATCCGGAGATTCCTATGCCGCATTTGTTGGAGATTGGCTGGTTTCTGGAGGATATGTTCTGGACAATATTGAATACCAAACTTCAGCCAACATTGAGGAATTTGATCCAGATTATTACGAGGAAACTGACCTAGTCATATATTGGACTACATTTGGTTATGACTCAATTAATGTCGTGGAATCTCAAGTGCCTTTCATTACAGTATCCGCGATGCAGACAGATGAGATGGGTATAGCGTCAGGCGCTACCACAGTGAGTGATACTAACGACACTGTGCATGTTACCAACAACGGATACTACCCCGCTGAGAGCTATCCCTTGGGGCCGTTGCTTTTGGATGATGCCTACTCATTTGAAGCCACTAATGCTACTTCAGTTGGCAAGGTTTTGATAGCATCTGAAGTAGAGAGCATTACTACTCAGGTTGAGATGTCCATGATTCAGAATGTGACCGTCCTGCCTGATGGAAGCGCTTCTGTATCGCTCACAATCAATATCCCTGAGTCGCCTCTGGCAGACATATTTCGAGGAGCGTTTTTCGAAGATCCTTCGACTTTGGAGCCGGATATTGAGTACGACGTTCCGGAGAATATCACCTATAGAGAGCAGAGCAGCGCAGAGGAAACAATCAAGGATGTATCTCTTCTCGGGGACGTAATGGATGCTGATGGCCAAGTCGAAATGGAAGACCTCAACCTCATTGCCAGTCATATCGGAAATGCAGTTGGTGATTCGGGCTGGAATTCGGACCTTGATTTGAATCATGACGGCAAGATCGACATGAAGGATCTTGCAATTGCTGCACATAATATTGGCAAAACAGAGAACAATACTGGAACTCTATTCATTTCAGGGTACTATGATGGAGAACTTGTCAATCTAACAGAAGTTTACTACAGAGGCCCCGAAGGCTCGTCAATGGTAAACGTGACAGAATCCGGATATGCTTGGTATCATCTTGTGCCCGGAGTCTATAGCGTGTTTGGCACATTTAATGGATCTGAGATGAGTGCAGAAGCTACAGTGCTTCCCAAGCAGGTGACATTCGTGCAGTTGGATTTTGGTGGGACTTCACCGCCTCCAGCCCAACAGGACTTCGCTCCAGTAAGAGAGCCATTCTACGAGGGTGTTTCAATGGAGCAATTGATTCTCCTTGGATTCAATATAGAGATTACCGATTCCAAGATTACACCTTGGAGCACACTAAACGAAACTGCAATATCGCTATCTGGTTATTCTCCTCTACTTGCCGAGATTCTGAGCTATCCCGACTGGCAGATTAGAGTAGGACCGACTGATGAGAATACGACATCTTCCGCCGCGGAATTCATCTTCACTAAGATTCAATACATGACACTGATGCTTCAGTCTATTCCTGGCGATCAGATCTACGTATCAGAATGGCAGGTTGGATTCGATTTGCCCGTTGGAAGTGTCCTTCAAGACCAAGCAATTCTTGAGAACCTGAATTGGTCTATTGATTTCGGTGAGGGAACTTTCCTCCAGGCGAATGTTACGGTAAGCTCGGGAAGGGTAATAATAGATGAGCTGCTTGTTGTGACCGAGAGGAATATCACTGCCTCAGAAGAATACCTGGCTGCTGCTTTTGAGAGTTACAGGCAATTCGCAATAAACTACACCTATGCAGGTCCAGTCTACCAAGCACAACGGGAATGCGTTGAGATTGAGAGCGATTGGTCAAAAACTTGGTCTTACGTGATTGCTCCCGGAAGCTTCAGCAAGCAGATAAACGTGGGTCCTTTTTGGATAACTCTATCAGCGAGGCCCACACTGACCGTGAATTGGTTCATGGGATGGGAGAGGAAGTGGACTCGAACAGGCTACAAGCTGCAGTGGTTTGAATCATGGATGAAGATAACTCCCGCAATCAGAGTCGACGCCTCTGCAGGAGTTTCACTAGGATATTCTCTCACAAGGGAGTATGTTCTCTGGACTTGGTCGACCAGATTTACATTCTGGGCAGGGGGACTTCTAGTATGGGCTAATCTGAAACTCACTGTGAGTGTTGGTGTTACACTTAATGCCTATGGTCAATTCTCAGTATCAACTTGGGCACAAGCAAGCGCGTGGTATAAGGCGGGTGTCAGATGGCAAAATGGGTGGAGCACAATATGGGAACGGGGTAGAGACGCTTCGTATGGCAAACCAACAATCACGGCCTCTGCAGGAGTCACCATTACACCTTATGCAAAGTGCAGGTTGGCATTCTTGCTATATGACGTAGGAGGACCATTTGTTGAGGCTGTAGCACTCGCGCCCATCGGAATAACCGTATCTGCTAGTCAAGCAGGTGTATCAGGCACTTGGACGATAACTCTGAAGCTGAAGATTAATGTCGGAGTTACGCTGGCCGGATGGATTAAGAAAATCCTGAAGTTAGGTGAATACTCCAAGACAGTTGCAGAATTCGAACTGATGCATTGGAACGGAACCTGGCTATAGCAAGAGGCTTGCAGGAAGCATACGCGTTGTTGGAATATCAGTAGACCACTAAGCTAGGAAGCTAGTGGTGAAAGTGTTTCAGATATAGCTGGAAGCCATGCCAGTATATCTGGCGCCAGTGCCAGTTCCACTTCCACCTCCACCATTTGGGACGCCAAGGTTCAGTAGCATCATATATCTGCCCATCATCAACAGGGATTACGTACTCCCCACACTTCTTGTGATGAGGAACGTATACAAAGACAGAGCCGATTGTTTCTCCACCCCTGCCGTCGCTCGCTAGGAATGTAATCTCATAGACCCTACCATTGCCACATCCATCTCGTTCAGCCCGAAGCCATGTCGAGTTTGTGCCAATTCCATAGGCATCCGGACACCATCCGACGAACTCGTCACTCGTTACACTTAGGATGGTTATGTTCACCGCATCACCATCAGGGTCAACAATACCCTCTATCGTGATCTCATGGAACTTTCCGTTTGGTGGCCACAAGAACTCAATACTCGGATACGCGCCAGAAACATCCGGAGGGCGATTGTGTGTCATGCCTGCGATGCTGTACAGCGAGAGGTGTGTAACTTGCGCCCAGACGTATCCTGCGTAGGTCTCACCAAATAGGAAGAGGTCGGTGGTGTTTACTCCTGTCGCAATGACCCAATCCAGACCGGCGTGGAGTTGTATCCACTGTCCAGCCACTTCATCATAGTAGTACATGACAAGAGTGGTTTCATTGAGGTCCTCAGTATCGTTAAGCAATCCATTACCCGTTCGGTCAAGCTCAGATGCCCTATAGTATATCCTGATCATCGCGGATTCAACCGGATCATCTTCAAGACCAGCCACACTCATGT
>JBHLND010000264.1:0-4509 GCA_048937485.1 Promethearchaeota archaeon | reverse complement strand
ACATAGCAACACTGTGATCAGCAACACCTGCAACAGCAACGACATTGGTATCTCCCTCAAGAACTCACATAACAACACCGTGATCAGCAACACCTGCAACAGCAACGACATTGGTATCTCCCTCAGGAACTCACATAACAACACCCTGGCGAGCAACATCTGCTCCAACAACAGGATTGGCATCAATCTCTATGAATCATATTCCAACACCGTAGCGAACAATACCTTCGTGGACAACACCGAACATGATATTGTCGAGGAGTTTGAGCCCGAATGGGGGTTTGATCCCATAGTTCTCCTGTTGATGGGGCTCGTAGGAATTACATTGCTGGGTGTAGTATGGAGAGGGATGTATCGAGCATATGTTTTGGAATGGAAGAAATGGAGAGAGGCCAATTATGAAGAAAGAGTATGGCTGGAGGCCGACCAAGAAGTGCTTCTGGCAGAAGAAAGACGGAGAAGAGCTCTCAAAGAAATGTACGAGGATGATATCAATATTCCACTGGGATACAGAATAGCTTCTTGGTTCCGAAAGAGAAGGACCCTCAAGCACGTAGACGTCGACGAGAGTCTTGAAGACGACTCATCGGACTAATGAAGGTTCATAATTGCATACAAGGCTGCATTAGTTCTTCGAGCTATAAATGCTGTTCTGGCACGACCTAAAGAGTCAAGCTGAAACGTCTTCAGAAGGAAAAGGGAGTTGGACTGAAATCAGTTTTCTCTCCTATATCTGAGAATAGCTAGAGTTTTTTTCTCCAAGCCTGCATAGCTCCCAAAGCTTTCTCTGGCGGGCTCACACTCGGGAGAGGTCCGGGAGATAGAAGCGTGCCAGCCCTGAAGACTGCCACAATTGCTTCTAACGATATCGAACAAACCAGACAATAATCCCAACCGCAACTAGTACGCCTGCACTGATGGCCGCAACCAAGATGTAGGCCAAAGCTACTGGAATCGAAACGTGAACTTCCACTGATGCGCTGGCATAATTGCCTCCCAAGTCATAGACTGTGAGCACAACCACATGGTCACCTGAATTTAGTCCACTGAAGTCAAAGCCTATGTTTTCAGTGATCCAATCACCTGACTCCACAACGACACCATCGACTGATATCGAATAGGTTGCCTTGTGGTCGTCTATAGCGGTCCAGTTCCGAACAATGGCACCCGACCCCTGAGCATAGAAGATTGCGGGAGGAGTGTAGGTAATCACTGGATCGATATCATCTCTGTTTACCGTCACGAGTACCTCATCGGTCGCTTCGTTGCCGCTTGTGTCGTTGACTCGCAATTCGTAGGTGTAGACTCCAACAGAAAGGCCGTCCAGAGACACACTAACGAACGGTGCCTCTTCATCCAATAAACCTGAGGCCACTTCATTGCCACTACGCTCAACAACATACTGATTCATGTAGTCATCAGTAACGTTCCACAGCAGAGAATGTCCTGTTTCCCCATAGTAAAATGCAACATCCTCCGGACCTGAAATAATGGGTGTGGCATTCTCGTATATTCTCAGCTGAAATGTGTCATTTGCATCATTGCCATTCACATCGAGAGCAATTACCACAACTTCGTAATAGCCTATGGTGAAGGTCGGAAGCGCAGCTGTGACATTGAACACAAAGTCGTAGGAGGTTTCGTTCCAGATTTGACTCTGATTCAGTTCTCCACCTATTAGGACTTGAATTTCCCACGGGTAGTCATCTTCAACATGCCAAGTGAGAGTAATGTTGGTATCAGTTATCAGGTATTCGACGTCACTTTGCTGTGAGATAATTGGCGCTCTGAGATCTCGGTCCGCCTCGGTTAGATTGTACGTATATTGATCAGCCCCAATTGGCACTCCTTCATATGTTATGGTCACATTAATGAAAGCAATAGGAAGGTCAATGAATATAACAGATCCATTTGACGGCGTTGCTTTTGCATCAATGACAGTGCCGTTGTAGTATGTCACATTAACAAGCACACCTGGGATTGGTGCCCGGCTCGTTTCATAATATGTGATTACTTCCAAATCATAATACTCGGCTCTGCCTGTTATTGGCCCGAGTCTACGATTGGCAAACTTGGCCGTTCCATCAGCTATGAAATCGCTCTGGTCAAGTACAAGTCCCAAGTAGGTCCCAGCAGGGACAATGACTTTCCATGTGTAGTTGCCAGCAGGGATGTCCCATAGCTCAAAATGCGTTCCATTGAGTTTCACCTCATAGAAGACCGATGAATTCTCTTGAAACACAATAGTGAAATTTAGCTCCTCAGCAGGTTCTCCCTCAACGTCGAAAATGGTCGCAGTCAAGTCATCATCATCATTATCCCAATCAATGTTTCCAAACTGGAATTCAACTGTAGCCTCTGGGCCATCAGAATTGATGACTCCGGTGAAGTATTCATCTGGATCGTAGCCACCCGTTGCATGTTCAAGTGTAACATTGAAAGTATACGTTCCCTGGGGCACATTGAAGAAGGTTGCAGTGCCATCTCCTGGTGCTGTGTCGTGAGATTCATAGAAGGACCCAGTGCTATTATAGAGCGTGACATTGGCAAGCCCAATTATGTTCCCTGGAGCAGCCGAACCATTATAGACTGTGAATTTGAAATCATCATCATTGTAGGAATCAAGGTGATTAAGCTCCTCGTATTCCACAACAAGTACCGTTGCGGCAGGAACCGCACTGTTTCTGGATTCAGGTATGCTGACTGGATCATATGAATACATAGCCAACGGCATAACGGCGCTAGCGGCGAAAGCCAGCACAATGAAGAGTGCGATTGTTTTTCGTAGGTTGCTCATCAAATGTCACTCTCTGAAAGCTTGAAACGGAGCATCTACTACCGTCTCATGGGTTGGCGGCGTCGAACCTTCAGGGGCGATATAAGGGTTTTCATGGTTCCAGCGATGAACCATGAATTTCTCTGAATTTACCTAAGGCTTAGGAACTTGGCAATATTGGCGTCAGCGTCAATCCTTGGTTTGATTTTTCCATTGGTCGATGTGAATAGAGTAGCAACTCCCGGACCGTGACCGGATATAACACAGTCGCTATGAACAATAATGCCTACGGTAATTGCACCCTTCTTGTAGATTCTGCCATATGTTGAATCAGCATCGAGAATGGCCACGAGATCGCCTAGTCGTAAATCATCTAGGCCGAACTCCTCTCTAGTATCATCATCGAACAACTGAATATCATAGTCACCTGTGTAGGTTTCAGTTGAACCCAATCCTGATCCCATCGTGGCTGCCGGAACCGTGTGCGTAACTGGGATTACTAGCGAACCAGAATCGTCACTAAACTCGATTCTTTCAAGCACGCGGGGATCAATATTCATGACTGTAATGTCAGGATAATCAAGAAGCCTGAGTCCAACTCCAAAAGCCTTGACCTGAACTTTGTCTCCAAGAACCATTTCTTCCATAATGTCCTCGGTGAAATCGACCATTACATGCTCGATGCCACCATGCTTCCCAACAACGGTGCCTTTCTTGCCTTTGGCTTCACCTGTAACTATTGTGGCTTCATTTCCCACACAAGAAAGGATATTCAAGGAAGTGTTGGCCATTTGCTTGAAACGGGCGTCATTCTCCTTATTCTCAATACTCACACCCGGTTCAACGTGGTCTGCCATCCAGCCAGTTGCTAAATCTCCAACGCGAATATTGTATGTTATTCCGCCCGTACCTGGAAGCACAACTGGTCGCCCATCATGAGTAATACGATACGCGGACCTTGCCACGGGGCTCGCAACCTCTCCAATCACAGAGATTTTTACTAGCTTGTCTTCATTCGTATTAAGTTTCATTGTCTATCAGCATGCATACTCGAGCATTTGCTGCCTGATAAGAGTGACTGGCAGCGCAAATCCAATCAAATGAAGCCGGCGAAAATGCGTACTACCTCAAGATTTTTCAATGAATATACAGCGCAGCACGCCTTGTCCGTATTTGGACAACTTGCATGGAAAGAACAAGTCTTCGAATGAGGTGTCGCAGATGCGCATACTCAAAATGAAATCAGAATTCCTTAAAGATTTCCTAATGAGCCTTGAGAAATTTGGGAGACTACATGGTCCCAAGAAGCAAAACAATGTTCTCACTTATGCGCCCATAGAGAGCTTTGAAGAGCTTGTGCTTAATGGAGAGAACACATTAATTCCTCTAAAGAAACTCTTTCATCCAAAGAAGTTCGACATGTTCCATTTCGATGATAAGGGATTCAAACCAGATTTCTCAATAATTGAGAAACGTGTGATAGTCGGAGCACATCCATGTGAGATTCATGGCATTCTTAGACTCGATGAGGTCTTTTTAGCTGAACCACAAGATCCCTACTACAAAGGACTTCGTGACAACACTGCAATTATCGGGTTTTCATGCATGCCTACTGAATATGCTCTCTGCAAATCAACGGGAACCGATATCGTTGAGGAAGGATTTGACCTTTTCTTCGTTGATCTGGATGAATTCTATCTGGTATGGATTGGTTCCAGTCTTGGTCATGATAT
>JBHLND010000263.1:0-4510 GCA_048937485.1 Promethearchaeota archaeon | reverse complement strand
ATGAAGCTTCTCATTAATCAGAAGATGAAAAGAATAGAGAAAATGGAGAAGACCCGCAGCCTGTTATGTTCACGCCGGGAGGGACGCAGACTGAAACAACAGGGAACTCCATGAGTACGCGGGTCCTTGCGTCTCCAAAACTATTAACTGACAAGAGTGCCTATAAATCTATAGATTGTCCACAAAAACGTCAACCATTCCAAAAAAGCGAATTGGGGGCGAAAAACTGGAATATAGATAAATAGAAACTATTGTCTAATAAGAAAAAGTGTAAAAAATGAAATTGGTAGCCCCGCCAGGACTCGAACCTGGGTCCAGCGGGCCAGAACCGCTGATGCTGGACCGCTACACCACGGGGCTTTTGCTAGCGACTCTGAAATCTGTCTTGGTCTAATTATCTTTTCGCTCTCAATGACTTATCGGAGCAGAATTCTATTATGGAGAGGCAACCGGACAATGGGTTCTCATACGCCTACCTTGAATATCAGTGAGTCTCGAAGGACTCGCTGGAACATTCTCAGTAGGTTCTTGCCATCAGTGGCAATTGTCGGAAAGACGGGGTGGCCCTGCACGTCCAACATCTGAACCATGTAATCAACTGGCAAAGCGTTTGGCAGGTCTCTCTTGTTCAATGAAATAATGATTGGAAGGGTTGCCATTCGATCTGTGCCAAGTGCAATCCTGAGTTCTTGGATAGAAGCCAAGTTTTCATTCATCTGTTCCGGCGTGGAGTCAGCCATGTAGATAATTCCATCTACACCACGAAGAACATTGATTCGCTGAGTGGCATGCCTTCGTTGTCCAGCAACCGTAAACACATCAAAAACAACCTTCTCACTGGCTGAAACGGGAATGAAGTCGAAGTATGTAGTTCGACCTAACTCATCAGAAATCTCAACTATCCTCCCCTTGGATAAGGATGGGACATTCGCAAACAACCAACGCAGCGCCGTTGTTTTCCCTGAGAGAGAAGGCCCGTAGAATACAATCTTGATGTGAATCCGTCCTTCTTCGTCTCTTTTGAGATCCTCTCCCGCAACGATTTCTCTGACTCTATGTGGCTTTATCTTGGCTTTGTCAGCCATAGCTCGAGTAGCATCCGCATCGACCCTCAACTCAGAGAACGATGCAATCAGTGTGCCTTCAGGAGCAGGAGTCATTTCGCCCTTCCTTTCCTCGACCGCAGGGGGTGTGGCCGCGGGTTCCGAGTAGGAAACTTCCGCTGAAGGCTCAGCCTCAACAACCGAGGTATCCGACGTGGACTCCTCTGTTTTGGCTTCTTCCTTTTTGGTTCGTCTGAACCTTGCAGTTAGCCTCCTAAACAAAGAGAACCTCTCTCCGAAGTTAAACGGATATCTTACCCGACTTAAATCTTAGGGGGATAGTATCCGCAGTAGGCTTTATCAATAATCGAATATCGATGATGCAATCATGCCAGAACCAATCAGCGCCAGGTTCATTGAAGAGAGGTTTCCCACGCTCTCCACCATGACCTATCTGAACAGTGCAGCAACAGGTATGCCTCCAATCACAACTGTAAATGCGATGAAGAAATATCTCGATGATCGAATTGACGCAAAAGGGAGTTTCGAGGAAACCCTTAACAAATTCAAAGCGATACGCGAGCTATTAGCCAATCTCCTAGGAGGAAGAGAGGACCAGTATGCATTTGTTGCCAGCACATCAGCTGGTATCAATTCGTTTGCTCACAGTGTGCAATACCCGTCAGGCTCCAACATTGTATTATGCGATTTAGAATTCCCATCAAATTACATTCCTTGGCAGAATGTCAGCAGACTATACAATACTGATCTACGAGTTGTAGAATCCAAAAATGGTGCAGCCCCACTTGAGATGTATAAGGAACTCGTTGACGAGAATACGAGAGTAGTGGCAGTAAGCCAGGTTCAATTCAGTTCTGGTTTTCGTTCTGATCTCAAAGCTCTTGCTAAACTTGTCCACGACGTTGATGGGTTTCTCGTTTCAGACATCATTCAAGGGGCAGGGTGGGCTAGAACAGACTTAGTCAGGGAGCATGTCGATTTCGCCGCAGGACAATCTGCGAAATGGTTGATTGGCCCAATTGGAGCTGGCTACATCTATGTTAGTGATAGAATTATAGACAAGGTAATCCCGCGCTTCATGTCTTGGTGGGGAGTAAAGAACATCACAGAGTTTGAGTACTTCGAGAGAGAACCACTGTTAGATGCGAAAAAGTTCCAGATAGGATCGCCAGCTATGGTGGCCTACGTTGGCTTTCTGGAATCACTAAAGACACTCCTAGAGATACCTGATAAAATTAGAGAGCGTGCTGCAATGGATAATGCAGAATACATGCGAAAAAGACTGACCGAGATTGGAATAGACTACTATAAATTCCCTGAAAGGAATCGGTCGCCTATTGTATCATGCAAACCTAATGATGTAGAGAACCTTCACAAGAAGTTGCATGAGGAACGAATAATCTGCTCCGTAAGGAATGAAAGACTCAGAGTATCACCCCACTTCTACAACACACACGAAGACATAGATAGGCTGCTGGGCTTCTTGAGGTGATTGCATGTTCCAGCACATTTCAGGCCCAATTCATTTCCATGTGAGTAATTCAATGGATTCAAACATTGGCTTTATTGATGGGGGCGATTCAAAGGTCCTCGTTGACACCGGAACAGGCATCTATCACAATAACTTAGACAAAGACCTAAGAGCCCTTGGAACGTCGGCCGACTCAATCACTGACATCGTGCTGACTCACAGTCACATTGATCATATTGGTGGTGTCATTCCTTTTCTAGAAGGCAATCCTCCAAAGATTCACCTTCATCGGTCCGAGGCTGAACTGATCAATTCAGGCAATATGATGCTTACCTTAGGAAATACCTTTGGAGTAGATTTTCCCCCCTTCAAGATTGACAACCTTCTTGATGAAGGCACTGTTGTCACGTTCGGCGACGTGAACCTTAGAATCTATAGCACGCCAGGCCATTCAATTGGAAGTATTTGCTTGCATGAGGCGTCGTTAGGAGTTCTCTTCACCGGGGATACAATGTTCCCTGGAGGGAGTTTCGGCAGAGTTGATTTCCCAACTGGAAGTCCGAAGGATCTTGTAATGTCTCTGAAGAGAATCACTGAACTGGATTTTGAGATAGCACTTCCTGGACATATGAATGTGGTTCGAAACAACGCCAAAGGTCATGCAAAATCGTCATATGAAATGGCACGCGGTTGGTTTAGATCCTAGATATGGCCTCATGCAATTCCTTAGCTGACAATGAAGGTATTTCGGATTCAGACCCCTTCAAACGCGTAAGCTTCCCTTCCAGTGCTTTGACTAATGCATAGACTGCTTCACTGAAAGGAGTTTCAATACCAAGAGAGTTGGCACTTCGGATAATCTCTCCAGTGATTGACTCAATTTCTGTCCTCTTACACGCCATGATGTCTTGAAGCATCGAGTTTGTGTTATCTGCAGTCGCTCTTGCTGTCCCCAACGCATAGCGAACTGGTTCTGAAGTGGTCAACTCTATGCCTTTTGCGGATGCAACTTGAGCTGCTTCCTCCACAAGACGGATAACCAGTTTTCGAAGCATTGGATCATCAATTATCTCTCCATTGGTCAGACCGGTGAGCGCTCCGATTGGATTAATTCCACAGTTCACGATTGTCTTTGTCCAGACAACGCCTTCGATGTTTTCAGATCCTCTAACCTCAAATCCGGCTCGATCAAGCATTCCCACAATTCTCCCAATTATTTCCTGATTCTCGGAGAAGTGGGAGCCAATTTCAGTAATCCCGGTTCCGGTCACTGTGACTTCCCCAGGACCTGTCATAATTGCACCCATACAGGTTGTTGCTCTCAGGACTCTTTGGGATTGAAGCTGCTGTGCTAGAAGCTTCTCTGTGCCAATCCCATTTTGAATTATAAGAAGATAGGCACCCTTATCGGTTAGGTGCTTTACGTTCATTGCTGCTTCCACTGAATCATGAGTTTTTGTTGTGAGAAGGACCAAATCAGCGTCTTTAATTTCGTTGGGACTAATGGTAGCAGGGATTGGGAAAATGTGCTCGCCCAGCACGCCTTTTACAACCAGTCCTCGCATGTTTATGGCGGCTACATTCTCTTCTCTGCCAACTAGCAACATCACTTCCTCGCCAGCCTTGCTCAGAAGCCCGCCATATAGGCTTCCGATGGCACCAGATCCCATTACTACAATTCTCAATGGTTTTCCCCCTTGGACTTGTGATCTAAATGCCTAACTATTAGCATAATTGCTTCACTTAGGTTCTTCTGGTTATCAAATTCAGATCTAATAGCCAGAAGTGATTCCTTAGGCATGTCTTTCAATTCTCGAGCGTATTCCACCATTAACGGGAGTGCTCGCACAATGTTGTCAACAATTGTCACATCTGAAAATGCAGCAGTGCGTGACATAGGATTAAGATCAATTGTGATGACAAACTTGTCTATAGCTTTAAGCGCCTCAGTTCGATCCCCATCTTCAAGAGGAAC
>JBHLND010000262.1:0-4511 GCA_048937485.1 Promethearchaeota archaeon | reverse complement strand
AGCCTTCCTGCCTGTAACACACCGGATATGTGGCATTGTGAAGCTGGCCAAGTGATTAGCTATCCTCTCCACCAAATCATACAGTGATGGCGGCAGCATGAAGTGTTCTATGGCCAAGCTCAGATAGATGTCGACAATGTCTTTCCATGTTTCAATCTTGGATTTCGGGATTTCCTGCAAGGGTCTGGTCGCTTTCTCAATATGACTGCTGACCTCTTGAAGCAATTGTCGCATTCTTTCCGGGAATTCCATCGGGTGCTTCCTAGATAGTTCTGTGAGGTTTTTATGCCACGTCTGTAAGTACGCAGTAGGCACCTTCACCAGATCTTTCATCAAAGCCAATCCCTTACTCTTTACTCCAATTGGTCTTTGTGTTTATTCAATGTTCCTCAGACATTGACATGCTCCATGAGTTCAAACTTTACGACTTTTTCCGCATGAATAGAAAGATGACCGCCAGAACTGCCACCGCTCCAACTCCTCCGCCAACACCAAACATTACCAGAGGATCAAGTCCGGCAACTTCTGTAGCTGTGGTCGTTGTCGTAGTTGTGGTAGTCGTGGTTGGAGCGGGCTCAAGGACAGTAATGACTAAAGTTGCAGAGCAGTAGTTGTCATACAGATTGTAAGCCCTAACCTCTAGGCGATATACACCTGGTTCCAATGCTGTTGCATTCCGAATAACTCCATTTCCATCGATGTAGAAATGCACGGTGTCATTCAACCACCAGCTGACAATGCCGGTTTTATCCCACGCTCCCAGACGTTGCATGAAGACCTCACCTTGTTCTGTCTCGTCATCCACCGGAGCAACGACCCAAACCGGAGCAGTTTCATCTTGCTCTGGCATTTCCACAATGACTTGGAAAATCGCTGAGAGCTTGTTCTTGTAAATATCATAGACGGTTATATTCAGGCCATACGAGCCAGGTGCCAGAATCGTGCTGTTTTTGATTCGAGCTGTGCTGCCATCAGCAAATGAACTCGTCTGGAGACTGAAATGGATTGTGTCGTTGAGTTCCCAGCGATCGATGCCTGAAGGATCGATAGCTATCAATTGATAGTCGAACACTTCTCCATATTCCAGCAGCTGATTAGCTGGAATGAACCACCATCCAGGAGGATTATATGCATCCAAGAACACTGTAACCCGAAATACTACAGAAAGCGATACTCCATAGATATTTGCGACACTGACTTCTACTTCATACTTACCCGCTGGTGGACTACCTAGCGATTCAAAAGCTCCGTAATCATCTATGGTGAAATACATTGAGTTGTTGACTGACCAAAAGATTGGAGCTGATGCCGCTGCTGTGAAGTTATACTGAAAATGGGCAGGATACCATGCAATCAATTCCTCAGGTGTTTCACATGTCCAGCTAGGCTGGTATGGCAAATATATCAGTGGATGAGAATCCGACGCTCCTCCTGGTACCGAGTAAGGTGAGTCTCCTATCCCATCCTGATTGTCGTCCGAACCTATGTAATCAGACCAGAAGTTGCAATCGAAGATTGTGCCAGACCCTGTATTGTATGCGTTATCTAATCCATTTCCTGAGAATACATTCCAAAGAATTTCATTGCCAACAGAACCAGAAATAACCAATCCGTACTGGCTATTGTCAATGCATGTGTTGTTGGCAAAACTGTTGTAGCTGGCATCTTCAACATGGATGCCGATATTATTGTTGCTTTCACATGTGTTGTTGGTGACTTGGTTGGAACTGGAAGCGTAGAACCAAATCCCATACTCAATATTGTTGTAACAGATATTGCCGGTCAGTGTGTCTGAATCACACCCTATGATGTAGATGCCTGCAAGATTGCCGTCACAGATGTTATCAGTAATGACATTGAAATGAGAACCTAAAGTCCAAATTCCGTACTCAGTATTGGAGTTGCATATGTTGAACCTTACCTCATTGTTGTCAGAGTCTTCTTGGAGATAGATGCCATATTCGCTATTGCCTGTGCAGTTGTTGCCAAAGATCTGATTGTAAAGCGATCCGTCATCAAGATTGATTCCTCCTGTGTTCCCAGTGCAAGTATTGCTTAAGATAAGGATATTTTCACACGCGACGAGCTGTATCCCGATATCTCCACTCTCAAAAATAGAATTCCTTATGATTGCATTAGTGACATTGCCAAATCTCAGGCATGCTACCGTACTATTGCCCAAAAAGCATCCTCGAATTATGAAATGTACGAGAGTATTCTGAATTTCAATACAATGCTCTGAAGGAGAAGTTGAGCCATCTATTTCCAACCCCTCAATCAGATAGGGATTACTCTCAGTTCCATTTCCAGACCATCCCTCTGCCAAAGCAGTATCGCTGAAGTTGGCATCACCATCAATGTAGATTAGTCCATGTTTTGTATAGGAAGAGGTCATTCCAGATTCCTCCGTGCCTTCCGCCATTGATGAGCACTGCAATACTTGGCAATCTAGATTCGCTATCGGTATGATATGTCCAAATACCAAAATGAAACCTAGAATTAGAATAAACCAAGGTCCTCCGTTCTTCTTCAGCATGATCTCTTTCCTCCGTTGCGAAGAATGTTTTCGAGGTCTGTTGATGCAAGTCGACGTGGATGATGTCACTGTAGCAGTGCTGTACTCAATCTCCCTCGCAACACCATAGTTGCTCTGTTGGTTTATTAATCTGAGCAGGCAAACCACTCGGTATTCACGAGCTATAGAATCAATAGGAAATTCAAAAGCATACCTCTGCAAGCGCACCGCATGCCAGGAACAATTGATGGTGCCACACAATGAAATGGTTGGAGAAGTTTGGGGAAAGTCTGAAACGTCACTCTAGAGCTTCTGTCCACAAGGAAATTTCAATTGGAATAGATGCCGTTCCAAAGGGGTCAACTCGTGCAATTCGAAAGAAGCAATCTGATTGGATTGTAGCCGCCCTGAGCAAGCTAGATGCAATGGTTGATGAGGGAACACGAAATAGAATATTGGCGGACACCTGCCCCCACAGTTATCCGAAGAAGCGCATAAGAGAGATGAAGGCTAGGCTTGAGGAGCTGCGAAGCTTGGACAAGCTTCTGGAACTCATGCGAAGTGACACTTCTTGGGGCGGAGGTTCATTCTATGATTATCCTGTAAGAGAGGGGAATATCATCCATGTCACAAAGGTGCCCTACAAGCCAAGTGCCTACAAGGCTGCAGTGACTGATGAAGAGAAGAGGATGACCTATTGCCACTGCGTTATCGCAAAACGAAGCATGAAGGACATGTCTCCTACGTTCTGCTGCTGCTCAGGTGGATGGGTGAAGCAACTCTGGGAGGGTGTATTGGGCATGTCTTTGGAAGTAACACTCACTGAATCCCTACTGAAGGGAGATGACCGATGTACACACTCCTTCCAGATACCTTCTGATTTCCTTTGATTCGGATGGCACTCGCTCTCATTGCATCAACAGATGCGAGTTCTTACTCTACAAGTCTGCAATTAGCTTCAAGGCAAATTCCTTTGCATTTTGAATATCAGCTTCATCAGGGTGCTTTCGGAGTTCAGGAA
Source organism: Promethearchaeota archaeon (assembly GCA_048937485.1). Taxonomy (GTDB): domain Archaea; phylum Asgardarchaeota; class Thorarchaeia; order Thorarchaeales; family Thorarchaeaceae; genus SMTZ1-83. The sequence goes on along the minus strand of JBHLND010000262.1, from coordinate 975 downwards.
GGTACTCATTCCACTCGTCCTCATCGGTGACTATTTCCTGATGGATGAAGTTCTCAATAGGCTCACTGGCTCTGCCTTGACAGTGGAAGTGTCCTAGGAACTCGATATTCTTGTCCTTGCAGCCTTTCTCAAATGATGGAAGACATAGTCCTGCCCAATGGTCATAGAGGTCCTTCCATCTTTCGTCGCCTGCTGGCATATAGGTTGCATGAGTAAAGAATCCGACTAGTTTGAATCCAGGGGATTCAGGCAACCTTTCAAGAAATCCCTTCACTGGACGAGCCAAGTCGCTATCATGGCATGGTGCACCGACAAAGAGGATGTCATAATCCTGCAGATTCTCACAGTCAACAGCTCTCATAGTGGCGATACGCGCTTCGATCCTGGTTGATAGGCTTTCGTGGATTGCTTCTGCAATCTCCTTAGTGTTTCCTGTTTGTGAGAAGTAGGTGACCAGTGCTTTCATACATGCGGAACGAGCTTGGCAATTAATAAACTAGAGCGATAGTGAAATTGAACTGCTTGGGAAGCTGTTAAGTCTCTTCCAGCACTATGAGCGCTTTCTTCATGAGGTATGGCATTCCGTGCTCCTCCGAAATCCTCTTGACTTCCCTGATTATTCGCGTTGCCTCTTCTTCGCGACCCTGCATGAATCTCAGCCTGGCGATGAGCAGTTGAGTCTGGGCTGAATAGCCTGGGTAGTCATTTGAGTTCATGCGATCCACAAGTGCTTCAAGCCATGGACCTGAGTATTCAAGACCTGCACTGCTTGGATTTACAGTGTAGCAATCCACCTCAAGCTCCGCACGTACCAGTAAACCATGATTGATCCACAGAGGATGCTTGAATCTCTCAAAAATATCCAAGGCGCTCTCCAGGGAAAAGGCTGCAGAATCATAATCACCAGCGGCCCTTTCTGCTATTCCTTGCACCATGTAATATATGCCAAGGTATCTCTCAAGTCCGCGTTTCATG
>JBHLND010000261.1:0-4523 GCA_048937485.1 Promethearchaeota archaeon | reverse complement strand
TGGATAGATGCCCTGCTATTTGAATGTCACGAAGAAAGAAGTGGAGCCGGAGATATCTTTGAGATTCCGAACTAATATATTCTTAGGCTAGCAGACTCACGAAGGCCCAGAAAATCATGAAGAGAATAGGTCCAATCAGTTGTTCAGGCAATATGTGATACCGAGGCCAAACTGCACCTTCCGCATGCTTTGTTTTAATTGCAGGATTGATTGCTGCGAATTGTGTGGCATAGGCTGGATCTGAGAATATGAATTGGCCTTTGTGGTTGATATCCATGAATCGTAGGAAGGGCTTGGAGTCCAGAGCCTGTTTAATTTCGTTTCTTGCCTCGTATACAACAACAAGGTTTGCAATTGACAATCCCCAAATCATCGCCAGGAAAAATACGCTTAGCATGTCACCAACAACGTAGTTGATGAATACTTGAGTAGGAGCCAACGTGTAGTGAATGTAGAATACTAGAGAGGTAAGGCACACCACCAAGGACCAGAACAATAGATGCCTGTTCGCCCGCCGCATTTCTGACCTTGATAGCTGACGGCTTTTTTCGACACACCGTCGACACATATGGACAAACACGTTGCTCCTGGCAACGTTTTCTGTGCCAAAGCAACCCCAGAGAAAGGTGGCGGTCCTATGAAATTCATGATAGTAGTTTACAAAGCCACCAATGGCAACTGACCCACATCCAGGACAGGAATTGGGTAGAATGAAAGGCGTTTCTTTAGACCTGCTAGATGCCCAGTATGAACACATTTCCAGCCCTCATTAATAATCTCAATAAGCAAATTCGGGCAATTAAGTCTTTCAGAAGAAGTGGAGCCGGCTCTGGGATTTGCACCCAGGTAGAACAGATCTGCAGTCTGTCGCGTAGCTTCTCCGCCAAACCGGCTCAGCTGAAAGAAGGTACTTTAGACAGGATTTAAGGATGTCGGCAAAAATGGCATCTATTCTTGCAGATACGCTAGTAGATTTCTCGTGCTTCGATACCAAGGAGGAGCGTCTTAGGGCAGACGGTCATGTAGTTGCCAGCCCCTCATCCTAGAGCATTCACCTTTTTCTAATTCTCCATACTACGACAGTAACTACAACTGCTACAACACCAATAGAAAGCACTATGCTCTCTACAGGAAAACCTGACAGTGCTTGTTCAACAGTCAGTGTGAACTTGGTGGTTCTAGTATTCCCAAGTGTGTCATTGACACCAACGCTCACAGCATACTCACCAATTGTGAGATCTGTAATGCTAGTGATGACCCCCTCATCGTCGATGGCAAAGTTCGCAGTGTCATTCAGCCACCACTGGTCAATCCCTGAGTAGTCTGTTGCATTCAAATCGTAATAGAACTGAGTTCCTGCGACTATTGTCTTGTCAACTATCCGGTGACTAAATTCTGGAGGCGCTTTGTCATAGTCTATTGTGTCACTGACTGTTATATTATCAAGTGCAGGACCTGCGTGAGTATAAATGTTGAACACCTCAGATGTGGTGTGAAAGGAATCCTGATTTCCAATGATGACCTCTCCATCAAGATACACATAGAATTGACCCGATAATTCACGTGTCACAATGATGTTATGCCACCCTATGAGATTATCTTCATAGTATCTGTCCAGCTCCTCGAATCTATGGGGCTCTCCATAAAGACCTTTTAGAAGACGGATATCCTGTTGGCCCACTTCACGAGTATAGAAGAAAAGAACGTATCCCTCAATCCCTACGAATTCAGCAACTTTGCTCTTATTGAAAGCCTTCATCATAAACGCTACAGCAAAGTGATACTCATCAACAGGGTCCTGAACATCAACATCAAAGGTCCATGTCCCGTAAGCCACTGAGCTGTTGTGCGCAGCATGGTTCCACTCCTGCCCCACTGCTCGTAGTACTCCGCCCTCAGCGGAGTAGTCACCAGGAATTATGCACCAGGGGTCTGCTGTAATATTAACTCCGTAAATATCCCAATCACTGATGTTTTCGTCATCGAAATTGTCTGACCAGACCTCTGCTGAAAGAACGGGAGTGATTTCAACGGTAGAAGGCATAACATTAACCGTGTCATACAATGTTGGGCTATGAGGAACCATTGCTAGCATGATGACAATGAATACCAAGTATAATACTCTCATCTTTGACTTCTTCAAATTCTCTCCTCCTCTGAATAGTAAACCAAGTGGTTTGATAAGAAACTTGCCTTTGATGGGCTTGTAAGTCACTATTGTCCTTTATTCTCAAACGGCAGTAGAGGGAAGTGGATAATCTTCACTCGGAGTAAATGAGTGGAACTGCCAAATAGTGGCACAGCAGAGATTATTGCTACCAATTTTCAGAGATGACGTAGAATGAAGTATGGTATATACCCATATTGCTTCCTCTATGGAAAAGGAAGCAAGGGAATAGACTTTCATGTGGATCTTGCATTGGCAGCAGAAGATGCAGGGTGGGATGGTTTCTTCCTATGGGACCATGTCTGGGCATGCTGGGAAGGTACTATGGGTGTTGTAGATCCATGGATTGTCATGGCTGCTGTGGCTGCTAAGACTGAGGACATCAAGATAGGACCAATGGTTACTCCGATTGCGCGAAGACGACCTTCCAAGCTGGCACGGGAAACTGTTTCCTTGGACCATCTGTCAAACGGTCGATTAATCATGGGGGTAGGTCTTGGAGCTACACAGGAATTAGGTCACTTTGGCGAAGTTTCCGACCCAAAAGTTCGAGCAAAGATGTTAGACGAAGGGCTCGAAGTCCTTACAGGTCTCTGGAGTGGCAAACCATTCTCTTTTGAGGGAGAGTACTACCAACAGAAGGAAGTGACATTTCTCCCAAAGCCGGTTCAGAAGAAGATACCAATTTGGGTTGCAGGCACTTGGCCAAAGAAAGGCCCTTTCAAGAGAGCAGCGCGATATGATGGTGTATTTCCTCTTGGGGAAGGAGAAGATGGGCTGAGCATTGAGGAATACAAAGAGACAGTTTCTATCATAGAGAAAGAACGAGGGAATCTCAAGAACTATGACATTGTGGTCTCAGGTGATACCACAGGCGATGACAAGAAAGCAGACTCTGAGAAGCTTCAGCTATGCGCTGAGACAGGAATGACTTGGTGGCTAGAGTACCTCATAGATTGGGGAGAAACTCCTAGAGATTTGATGAAACGAATCAAGCAGGGACCACCTGAACTCTAGGAATTGTGCAGGGTTCTTGCACGACCCATTTTAATGGATAATCGAGTGAATCTACTAGAGAGCTCTATCCTACCATAGAGCTCTTCCTACGCCTAAACTCAAGTCCCAATCATCGCGTTGAACATAATGCTATTATTTGCCCAACTTTCGTGTTCACTGATTCTTGAGATGACGGATGATGATTATTTAGTAGAGATTAGAGAAGTTACACCGCGAGTAGTTGTAGCAGCAGATAGCAACTTCTTCGATATGAACGCGGCTGCAATAGCACTTGAAAACTTCATAGTCATTATTGATACGTTATTCTTCCCTGTTCAATCTAGGCAACTACGTGACTTTATCGAAGAGAAATTCGACCTACCAGTCAAGTATGTGTTTTTCTCTCATATTGATGGGGATCATATCTATGGAGCTGACACATTCAGAGGTGCAGAGATTATCGCTTCGCATCACTTAGGACTAAAGATCAAGAAACGACTTGCCAAGGATTGGTACGAAGCGGAATTCGATGAGTGGAGAAGAATTAAACCAGAGCATACTGACGCTTTCAATGAGATTCAGATTCTTTTGCCAAATATAGAGTTTGAGAAAGAATACGTCATTTCTGATGGACCCTATCGCATTCAGTTCTATCATTCGGGAGGGCACACATCATGTTCTTCTTGGGCATATTTCCCTCAAGACAAAATTGTGTTTACTGGAGATGAACTAGCCTCATACGATTGGCCTCTAATCAGCGATAAAACAGGCAACCCTGATGAATGGATTGATAGCTTTGAACACATTCTATCCTTGAACGTAGATATTATAGTTCCGGGACATGGAAAGATAGTTGACAAGAATCATTTGAGAGAGCACCTAGAATTCATGATAAAGATTCGAGAAACGGTGATTGATGCAATTAAGAAGGGAATGAGTAAGGATGAGATTGAGGTTCCAGAATTCTACGCACCTACGGAGGATTGGCGAATTCCTGAGGCCCTTGAACACCTCTTCGAGTTCTACTCAACTTTCAAACAATAAGACCCATTCGAATAATGGCGTATTATCACCATTGAAATGCGGTTGCTCAGACATCATTTCTTAAATTGCACATCATGCTCATCTACTCTGGGTGCAAGTTTGAGAATACTGACATTCGAACGATATAACCCAGATTGGGTCAATGAAGTATACCCAATTGAAGTCATTACAGCAAATTTCCATTCTATCAATGTCGTTCTCAGAGCTTTGAAAGCAGTAAAGCCCGAACTGTCCCCAAATTACATCCAAGTGCTTATGAATCGGCTGAAGGAAGAGGAGCTTCAGAACTATCGGATAGAGTGCCCTCAACTAGATA
>JBHLND010000260.1:0-4544 GCA_048937485.1 Promethearchaeota archaeon | reverse complement strand
GACATTGTCGATATTAGAGAAGGATTTGATGCAGGGAATGTTGTATCATCAGAGATGAGAGCAATTCGCATTGGAGAAACAGGCAATAGGGACTAATCTACAGTAAGAGTCTTGGAAAGATTGCGGGGCAAATCCGGATTGATACCCAAATCCACTGAGAGATAATAGCTCAGCATCTGAAGAGGAATAACATCGAGAATTGGATTGAGGAATAGGTTTGATTCCGGAACCACAAGATAGTCCCTCCTTGAGTCAACGTAATGGCTCAATTTCTCCTCGTATTCACCAACAATGATAGTTCGACCCCCTCTGACTCTAACTTCGCTTAGGTGGTTTATGACCATCCAGCTATCTTCCTTGGTGGTCACGAAGATAATAGGGTAGCCATCAGTCACAATGCTAAGTGGTCCATGCTTGAATTCGCTGCTATACATGCCCTCGCAGTGATTATAACATATCTCCTTTATCTTCAATGCACCTTCACGAGCAACACCATCAGTAAATCCATAACCAAGACAGTAGAGATCCTTGACTTTCATCATTGTGCGTGCAATTTCCTTCGTCAAGATACCCGTGCGATCAATGGTCTGCTGGGTCAATCTAGGTAGGTCCTTGGAGAGATGTTGTACAAGCCCTTCTGCTTCTGACTTGTCCAAATGCCCATTTCGCTCACCTAGCTTTGCTGCAAGGTATGCAAAGATCACAGTTTGCGAATAGTATGTCTTAGTTGCAGGAACGCTTACCTCATACCCGCAAGCCATTGGAATGTAGGAATTGGCATTAAACATCAAGGTACTTCCAATCACATTGAGTATGCCCAGAGTTTTTCCATGCTCATTATCTCTGACAAGATTGAGTACATTCAGGATATCCTTCGTCTCGCCACTCTGGGAAACCAATACTGACAGACTGTTTTCATCCAACGTGTTCCCATACATGGGCTCGAATTGTCCACCAATGGAAGGAATCAACGGCAGACCTGCATACTTATTGAAGTAGTATGTCCCAACAATTCCAGCATTATATGATGAGCCGCATGCTACAAGATAATGACGAGAGGCACCCTCAAAGAGGTCAAGCCACTCTTCACACTTTGAGCTTTCAAGAAGCCCAACTACATCCTCAACAACTTTGGACTGTTCATTAATCTCCTTCAGCATGAAGTGAGGATAGCCTCCCTTCTCTGCTGCATGAGCATCAACATTGCTCAATTCCAAAACACGGTTCAGCTTTTTCCCATCATCAATTCTGAAAACTTCGATTTCATCGGAAGTGAGTCTAAGCATTTCACCATCTTGAAGGTAGATGACATTGTTGGTGAGGGGCAAGATGGAAGGCAAATCACTTGACACGATAGTGTCACTTATGGCCTTCCCAGCTACAAGTGACGATCCCATTTTGACGGCGTAGATTTCTCTTGTATCTGCTCGACCTACTGCATATGCGTAAGCTCCCTTCAGGTCTCTTGTGGATAGACGCACTGCTTCGAACATATCGCCGGTTTCTTCGTAGTACTTGTCAACAGCATGCACGCATAACTCGCCGTCATTTTCGGATCGCACATTGTGACCAGTATCAATCAGCTCTTGCTTATATTCGACATAGTTGTGAATGTTGCCATTATGGGCTCCGTAAAACGCCTCCTCGCATCCAAAATGCGGCTGGGCATTGATTTTCGTCGGCGCTCCGTAGGTGGCCCATCTCAGTTGAGATATTCCCCGGTCACCCTCCATCTTTGATAGACCAAGGAGTGCATCAACTTCATCTATGGTTCCAACCTCTTTTCTAAGGTCAACTCGTCCGTTTTTTACTGCAGCTAGTCCCACGGAATCGTATCCACGATAGGTTAGTTTGCGGCTACACTTGACAAGTATGGCCCCAATATCGTTACGATTCTCGCTCACTATTCCGGTGATGCCGCACAAGTTGCTCCCTCGTTTTCGGACAAAGTTTTCTCGCATTGGCAAAATAAAGGATTCTATAGGATTCAAATTGCACCATGTTAACAATGTGTCGAAGCCCTTTTATCGCCCTTCCCGCATGAATCAGAGTACTTGGAGAGAGGTTTGAACAATGGGACGACAGAAACGCATGACACTTCTTCTACATCCGTTTCGCCGTGACCTTTACCAAATACTTTGCGAGAATCCTGGAACCTATCTCCTTGAGCTTGTTGAGATGCTTGAGTCGCCTCTCGGAACTCTGACTTGGCACCTGCGAATACTAGAGAGAGAGGGTCTAGTGAAGTCCATTAAATTTGCAGGAAAGCGTCTTTATTATCCAAGAATGCTCCGGTCGCAAGAGGCGGAGATGGCATATCTAACTATGAGAAGTGATACAGCTAAGCAGATTTTTGCCTATGTCGTTAACAATCCGGGCTGCTATCAAGAAGAAATGGCTTCGAGTTTGGGAGTCCACCATGATACTGTGAGATGGCATGTTTCAAGAATGGAAGAAGTCGGCCTAGTTAGAGTTGAGAGAGAAGGTCGGAAGAAGAAGCACTACCTTGATGAACTTGGAAATGCATTGATGGCAGGTAGCCTCAACACCATCTCAGAGGCATATGTTATGTTTCTTATGGAAAAGCTCGAAGACGGGTGTCTTAATCCTGAAATTCGAGAAGCTACTGAGGATCATGTTACGATTAGAATTGACTGTCCCGAAAGGGGTAAGGATTGCTACATTACGATTAATCTGAGAGAGTGGGAATTTCAAATCATTGATGACGACGAAGATGACTCAGACGGAGAGCTTCCTGAGGCAGATACTAAAACCGTTGAGATCTAATCAATTTCCAGAAGTACCTCTCTTACTTTCTTGGCGAGCTGATCTGGATCTTCACCTCGACACACGACAAGAAGAAGACGCTCCTTGTCCACGCGGGTGACCATCAGCTCAGTGTTTTCACTCGTAAAGGTGATGTATTCGGTTTCGGTCGAAAAGGTCAGGCCATTTGAGAATATAGAGCTCGCAAGACCAGCCATCTCAATACTGTGATCGAGTCCAACGGAACCAAGCGGCAGTCCTTCTTCAGTTAGCAGAATTGCCTGGGTGATCTCTGGTATTCGCTCCAAAACCCGACCAAGGATAGTCTGCTGTCCAAAAGCGCTAGTAGAGCTCATTGTTAGTTCCATTCTTGTGGCAATGGACTGAAAGGAAGGAATAGCATCTTCAAAGTTCAGCCCAGCATCGTCTGCTTTTGAGATCACTATCACAAGCTGGTAGTTTGGTTGAAGTAAAGTCACGATTCGTTCAATGCTAGTGGAGTGTACAAGACAAGTTGGCGAAGGATTTCCAATATTCCCAAGTGCGGTTGCACCTGCCCAAGTGAGAGCAGCTGAAACAGTGGCCAGCAATCTCGCATCCATCTCCTCAGCTCGCGAAACTGAAGCTACAACTACACCCTCCTTCGTAGAGAGAACAACATGTTTCACTGCCTTGTGAACCTCGAGGGCTTCTTCGAGTAATGCTGCAACTTCAGCAAGCGTTCGTTCTGCCATGGTTACGCGCTCACTCTCCTCAATACATGACTGTGCCAATTCATCCTTTATAACTGATACTCTTTGCTGCTTACTCCAGAATTCTAATTGAATGCCAAACTGGGAGATTTTGATGTGCAACTCGTACGCGTACTTAGGCCAACAAGTTTAAATCGGTGAGGCAAAGCATCGGGTGGCAGTGACCACGGAGGAAGTATCTTGAGCTCTAGGTCAGGCCTGATAACATCGATTGTAATTGTGATTATTGTATTTGGATCTGTAGGCGGTTTGCTTTTCTTGACCAGCCAATACGAGCCTTCTCGTGTTGCGATGGTCACAATGAATCCCGGTTGGGGAGAAATGAGTCGAGCAGATCAGGTGCAGGAAGGGCTGGAATCTCAAAGCCTGTCTGTGCTCTATGAGTGGATTGACCCCGCACCGCAGACTGAAGAAGAAGCGAAGACATTAATTCAGAATCTTGCCGCATCAGGAAACTACATGCTGATTGTGGCTGTAGGAGAGGAATTGGCCGATGCTGTGGATGAAGCTGCAGAGGACCATCCGAATCAGAAATTTGCGATAATTGGTGCTGAAATCTCTAGTCGCCTTAATGTTGCTTCAGCAACCTTCGCAATGGAAGAGGGAGCATTTCTGGCAGGCGCAACAGCGGCATTTGTTGCTACTAATGATCCAGGAAGACTCATTGGAATCCTAGGGACTGTAGAGACGGATTTGGCTGTGAATAGACTGATTGCAGGTTTCATTCAAGGAGTCGAAGAAGCCAATGAAACCTACGACCTGAGAGTTCATCTTCATGATGAAATCAGATGGGTTGGATCGTATAATGATTCAGAAACAGCTTATGATGAAGCAATGAACTTCTTCACACGAATCAATACTTCAATTATCTTTGCGCCTGTTAGGGCGAGCTATCCTGGGATCAGGCAAGCAATGGTTGAAGCCAACGTCACTCTCATTGAGGGGTACACGTTCAGAGACCCCTATGTAATTGCTGCAGAGAACCATCTGGACCACTATGGTTTGCCCCGAACAGGCAATTCAGGT
>JBHLND010000259.1:0-4548 GCA_048937485.1 Promethearchaeota archaeon | reverse complement strand
GCAGTGGAGTAATGATGTTTCCGTTCGAATCAAGCCGCTCCTGAACACCCAGTCGGTCTTCTTCTTTCACAAGCGGGCGTGGTCTTGTTGCATTTATGCTATAGATCTCTTCACGGTCTTGCCTCCCGATTTCTAAAACATCCTCCAATCCTGCAGTGGTGATTAGACATACATTCGCCCCATTTCGTTGCAGCATTGCATTGGTCGCTACGGTTGTTCCATGGACTACAGTGTGAATATCATTCGGATTGATGCTGTATTCTTCAAGAATTTCAGAGATTCCCTTTACTACAGCTTTATCCTGAGATTCGGGAGTCGACGGCACTTTGTGAACGTATGTTCGTCCAGTTCGACTGTCAGTCAGGATGAGGTCCGTGAATGTACCTCCCACATCAACGCCGAGGGTTATCATCGCAATGATTCTTGTCTGGTCAAGCTCGATAAGAAGCTTGGGCATTCCCTGGTTATGCATTCCACGAGTAGGTAATGCTTTTCGAATCTACTTTGAACCTCATCTTCTTGTAGAGTTGAACCGCCGACTTGTTGCCCAAATCAACTCCCACAGTCACAACCTCGACCTTCCGACTCGCGGCGATTTCCATTACTCTCCCTAATAGCGCTTTTGCCAGCCCTTTCCTTCTGTGGTTCGGACGAACACCAATAAGGTCAACATGATGCTCATTCTCTCGGCCCTTGACCATGACAAACCCAGCAATCTCTGGACGCTTCATCGCAACAACCGAGGATTGCTCAATCAACAACTCTCTATCATAATGATTCTGGAATCGTTCCCTTCGCTGCTCAGGCGTCATATCATGAATCTCTTGGTCCTCGCCAGCCAGAAACGCATCTTCATAACACCGATAGAGGTCATCTTGGCTCTGTTCCACCAAACCCTCGAATGTGTATCCCTCATCCGGAGTGAATTCAGGAACCTCTTCTTGTCTTGCATCCCAGACCATAAAGACATCTGTATTCATCATACTCCAGCCAGCGGCTTTGTACCATTTTTCCCGTGTCTGATATGCATCTACCAAATTTCCTGTCAAATTCGTGAAGGTGCAAGTCAAGCGTGTTATTCCATGATTCTTGGAATACTCATTACTCCTCTCAATCAGTTCTTTCCCAAGACTTTGATCTTCATCTGGATTGACAAGAGGATGCCATCTATCCACTTCTCCGATTGTTTCAGAGCTTCTATGAATACTGATCCATCCCACTAGATTGCCCGTTCTTCGCGCCAAGAGTGTGACCTCGGCAGGGAACCGTTCCCTGATCCTGAGAATGTAGTTAGCAAGCTGGTCAACGGAATACTCGGGAAATCCCTCCTCGCTTCTTACATAGTACATGAATTCGGCAATCTCGTGGATGTCAATCTCTTCCCATTCACATTGCTCAATTCTGTAATCATGTTCTGTTCTTACTATTCTCTAGACCTCCGAACGTAGAAATCGCAGCTTCGCGAAGTATTCCCTTGAGAATAAGCTTTCGCTTCATGGAAGTTCCCTTTCAGAAGCCTTATTGCGAATTGTCACAGGACAACTCTAGGAGACACAAGAATGAAGCCCGAGTACTCCTCTGTCCTTCTTAGATATGGCGAGATTGCCATCAAGTCAAAACAGACGAGACGCCGAATGGAGAACATACTTGTAAAACACATACATGCTGCTCTGGATGAAAAGGGGATTAGTTATAGCAGGATCCGGAAGGAGTATGGGCGAATCTTCATTGATACCTCTTCAGCAGAGGCAGCGGCGGCTGTTGCTGCTAATGTATTTGGAATAGTTTCTGCTTCTCCTGTAGTTGTCATTCCAGCTGAGTTAGATAGAATCCTTGACATCGGAGAAGCAATGGCTAGAGGGTTGTTCAAGAAGGGAATATCCTTCGCTGTTGGTGCTAGGCGAGTTGGTACGCACGATTTCAGCAGCCAAGAGATACGCGAGAAGCTTGGAGAACGCATTTGGGAGGGGATTCCTGAGCTTGAGCTAAGTGTAGACCTATCGGAACCCGACCAGACAATCTATGTGGAAGTACGAGATACAAATGCGTACCTTTTCACTGAAACCGTAAAGGGAGTAGGCGGAATGCCTACCGGAACACAGGGAAAGATTGTCTGCGCTCTCTCAAGTGGATTGGATTCTCCCATTGCCGCCTTCAAAGTGATGAAACGTGGCTGTATTCCGGTCTTTGTCAACTTTGATAATACTCCATTCGCTCAGGATGACTGCAGTGATGTTGTCATTCGACAGGCTCAGGTACTTGCAGATTTCATCTACAATCACGAAGTCAAGCTTTACATCGTCCCACATGGGGATGATCTCGCGGAAGCGGTTGAACATGGTCCAGAGAAGATGGCCTGTGTTTTCTGCAAGCGAAATATGTTGCGAATGGCTCGGGAAATCGCCATAATTGAAGATGCGGACGCCATTGTGACTGGAGAGATTATCGGAGAACAAGCTTCCCAAACAACAAGGAATCTTCGAGCTATTAACACAGTAGTGTGTGACTACCCAATCCTTCGTCCATGTGCAGGAGATGACAAGACCGATATCGAAGCATTAGCCCACAAAATTGGAACTTACGAGTTCGCGAGAGAGGGCCTATCCTGCTGTTCTCTTGCTCCAAAACATCCAGCACTTAACGCCAAAATTGGCGACCTAGTTAAAGCCGAGGAGAAGATGGACATGACTCTCCTCCAATCTCAAGTAAGGAGCGCAAAAGTGGTCATTCTAAGAAAACTGGGAAACTGAAGGGCTTTGGCCGTTCAAGTAAGGAATTTGTAACCCGAAACGCGCCAAAGGGGCACGTATACGCCTTTAAATATCAAAAACTCTTAATATGGGTCTGTGCTGCGTCTAGCCGAGAACGCAAGGTGAACTGAGCAATGCCAAGATCAAAAAAGGACCGTATTATACCAGTAGCGCCCATTGACCGTCTAATACGCAAGACAGGCGCAGGGCGTGTTAGTGACAAAGGTGCAGAAAAACTAGCACAAATTCTTGAAGAGATAGGTGAATCTCTCGCATCAAGAGCTCATGAGCTTACAGAACATGCGGGCCGCAAAACAATAACCGACAAAGACATGGAGCTTGCCTACAAAATGTGGGCTCGATCCTTGTAGGCGCGTATATACTCTTGCTAGTCAATCAGGTATAAGGGCTCCTGATCTCAATAAGGGATGCTGGGAGATGTGCGGCTAAATGAGCAGAACAAGCGAATCAGTCAAAGACAATTACGTTCTGCTGTCGATACATGACATCAGCCCAATGTTTGAAGATGGTGTACTTTCAGTCTATGATCGACTTGTTGACTTGGGAATCAGTAGTTTCACCCTGCTGGTCACTCCAATGCATTCAATGAAACGGACAAATGCCCTAGAACGACATCCAATATTCTCTGAGTATCTTGGATCCTTGGGTCTCGAAATATCCCTCCATGGGTACAGTCATCTCACAAAATCCGGTCAGGCAGATGAATTTGCCCGTATCACTAAGGACAGAGCTGAATCCAGAATTCGTTCGGGAATTGGAATGATTCGTGGAAGTTTGAGACAGAGTCCGTACGGATTTGTACCACCAATGTGGCGTGCTCCTCCTCTTGTGACTAGAATAGCAAAGAGTCTTGGTCTTCGTTACTGCGTGAATGAGAATAATATCCATTGCTTTGCTGATTCTATGGTTCTAAAGACGGCTGAATATGTTGTTAGTCAAGGGAACCATAGTGTATCTTTTGAGAATGCAATGCTTGAAATGGAGCTCGGAGGACCATTGCAAATTGCGATTCATCCCCTTGACCACAAGCAGAACCATATTTTTTCTCTTCTAGAAGACATGAAGGATCGGCTTGGATACAAGTTTTCGGGGTATCGCGACTACATTCTATTCTCACGATAATATCCATTCACCTCACCATGACAGCTTTCGAAAAAGAGAAGATGCCGATTAGAAAATGAAGTGGCTTAACACGCCATTCCTTATTATACTCTATATGTTATCAGATGGCTAGTCCACTGAGCGATTAGCACGCCGATAGCAATTTAGAGGCGCATCCAGTATTGAGACTAGGTGGAGGATTGCAGCTTTGAGAGGTAATTTGCGTTATCTGATAGTTATTACATGTGTTTTTCTACTTGCAGCCCCAATAATGCAGGGAACAAGTTCGAATTCATTCTGGAATTCAAGCGGATTTGACTTACCAGAAGGTTCAGGATCCCTGGCAGAAGGCGCCTCTATGACCGCTGGGACTGGAAGTCCGATTCCCTACTCAATGACTGGCATTGCTATTAACAGCTACGATGGTACATTCATCATTGATTCGGCTAATTCCGAGATAGGCACAATCTCTCTGTCGGATGGATGGACCGGCTCCAATTTACAGGCCACCATTGATGAATTATCAATACAAATTGATGATGCTCTCCGTAACCCGAATTGGGACGAATATCACAATGAGAAGTGGCTGATAGGCCTTGTAGCTTCCCGAGTCGAAGATGTTGTTGTCCCGAATGAATGGACTCTTATCTTCAATGATTCTGATGATAGCCCCCAC